>NZ_JBEXCY010000137.1:0-30562 GCF_040605515.1 Dactylosporangium sp. NPDC005572
GAGATATACATCTATAGCATTACTCTCTTTCCCTTCCCGTCGCTCTTCCGATCTAGCGGCGAGCCGACGCCGACCGCGACCGCGCCGCGGCGCAGGTATTCGGCGGCGCCGGCCGCGTCGACGCCGCCGACCGGGACGAACGGCGTGCCGGGGAACGGTTCCCGCAGGGCGCTGAGGTACGCCGGGCCGCCGGCCGACGCCGGGAACAGCTTCACCGCGGTCGCACCGGCCGACGTCGCCTGCACCACCTCGCTGGGAGTCAGCGCGCCGACGAGGACGGGCAGGCCGACGCGCCCGGCCTCGGCGACGCTCGGGGCGAGCGCCGGCGTCACGAGAAATGTGGCGCCGGCGTCGGCGGCGGCGTGCGCGTCGGCGGCGGTGAGGACCGTGCCGGCGCCGAGCGCGAAGTGCGGCCCCAGCGCCGCACGGGCGCGCCGGATGACGGCGAGGGCGTCGGCCCCGCTGAGTGAGACCTCGATGAGCGCGACGCCGCAGGAGGCCAGGGTCAGCACGGACGCGAGCGCCGCGGCCGGGTCGGGGCCGCGCACGATCGCAAGGAGCCGGTGCGTGCGCAGTTCGTCGAGCAGTTGCATGGTCACCTCGTGCGTTCGGCCGTGACGGTGAGGCGCCAGCGGACCTCGCCGCCGGCGGGGACGACGGCGGCGGGCACGTCCTCGGCGACGTCGAACGCGCCGCCGAGCATGGGCTCGACACCGATGCTGCGATAAGGCCCATCGGCCGGCCAGCCGCGCAGGTTGCGCCACAGCGCTGTCGAACGCGGCTGGCTGTCACACTCGAGGGCAAAGGTCAGCCGGTCGGCACCGTCGACGACGGTCGCGCGGGGGCAGTCACGCAGCACGGCGCCGACGGCGGTCCCGTCGTCTGGCCCGAGCCGGTCGAGCGGCGTGCCGGCCGGCGCCGGCCAGGCTCCTTCCACCGGCGGCTCGGGGTCCGCGTACAGCCGCAGGCGGGTGCCCTCCGGCGCCTCGACGCGCGCGCCAGGCGACAGGTCGAGCAGCGCGTGGGCGGCCCACACGAACCGGTATCCGGCGGCGGCGCTGAGCCGGTAGTCGGCGACGACCGCCCCCGCGTGATGGCCGATGCGCCGCCGCAGAACGAAGTCGGGCGTCTCCACGACCAGCGTCACCACATCCGGCGAGCCGGGCCACGGGGTCACCGGGTCCGGCTGCCAGGGGCGGGACCAGACGGCCCCGTGGTCGGGGGTGCCGCGGACCGTGGGCAGGCACTCCTCCAGGCCGCCGGCGTCGGCGAACGGGGCGCCCGGGTGGGCGGCGGCGCGGGCGGGCTCGGTGCGGTGCCACAGCCACTCGCGGCCGCCGCCGGACAGGGAGGTCCAGCGGCCGCCGCGCGTCGGGTCACAGCGCGCGGTGAGTGCGACGGTCACCATTCGGCGAACGACCCGTCGTCGTGGTGCCAGATCGGGTTGCGCCAGGCGTGCGGGGTGCGGGCAGCGGCGCGGACGGCGGCCTCGTCGACGGTGATGCCGAGGCCGGGTGTGTCGAAGCGGGCGATGTGGCCGTCGGTGAACCGCAGCGGCTCCGGGTCGACCAGGTAGTCGAGCAGCTCGGAACCCTGATGGTAGTGGATGCCGATGCTCTGCTCCTGGATGAGGAAGTTGGGCGTCGCGAACGCGACCTGGAGGCTCGCGGCGAGGGCGATCGGGCCGAGCGGGCAATGCGGGGCGAGGACGGCGCCGTAGGTCTCGGCGAGCGCGGCGATCCGGCGGACCTCGGAGATGCCGCCCGCGTGGGACAGGTCGGGCTGCACGACCGCGACGCCGGCCTGCAGGGGCGCGAGGAACTCGGCGCGGCCGTAGAGCCGCTCCCCCGTGGCGACCGGGACGGGCGAGCAGGTGACGATGTCGTGGAGGTGGTGGGGCTGGTCGGGCAGGACCGGCTCCTCGACGAAGAACGGCCGCAGCGGCGCGAGCTCGGGCAGGATGCGCCGGACGGCGGCGGCACCGGCCCGGCCGTGGAAGTCGAGCGCGATGTCCCGGTCGTCGCCGAGGACCTCGCGGGCGGCGGCGACCCGTCGCACGATCGCGTCGATCTCCGCCGGGGTCGGGATCGCGGCGAGCCGGCCGGACGCGTTCATCTTGACGCCGGTGAGGCCGGCGGCGGCCTGTGCGGCGGCCGCCTCGGCGATCTCGCCGGGCTCGTCACCGCCGATCCACGAATACACGCGGACCCGGTCGCGGACCGGGCCGCCGAGCAGCGCGTGGACCGGTGCGCCGTAGGCCTGGCCGGCGATGTCCCACAGCGCCTGGTCGAGACCGGCGACGGCGCTGGACAGCACGGGGCCGCCGCGGTAGAAGCCGCCCTTGGTGAGGACCTGCCAGTGCTGCTCGATCCGCAGCGGGTCCTGGCCGAGGAGATATTCCGCGAGCACCTCGACGGCGCTGCGCACCACCTCGGCGCGGCCCTCGACGACGGGCTCGCCCCATCCGACGATGCCCTCGTCGGTCTCTACGCGGCAGAACAGCCAGCGGGGCGGGACGAGGAACGTCTCGATGCGGTCGATCTTCACCGGTGGCCTTTCTGCGCGCGGACCTTCTCGACATCGCGGACGGCCTTGGCGAGCAGGTCGCGCATCGCGGCCTCGGCCGCGGACTCGTTGCGGGACCGGATCGCCTCGACGACGGCGCGGTGGGTGGGGACGGGGTCGTCGTGGGCGCCGCCGTGGACGAGCCGGTCGCGCTCGGCGAGGCCGGTCTCCATCACAACCTCCATGCGCACGAGCAGCTCGTTGTGGGTGGCGGACAGCAGCGCGCGGTGGAACGCGAGGTCGGCGGCGACGGCGCCGGCCGGGTTGCCGTGCGCCTCCACCATGGCCTCCAGCGCCGTTTCCAGCGCGCTGAAGTCCTCGTCGACGGCACGGGCCGCGGCGAGGCGCGCGGCGGCGGGCTCGATGATGCTGCGGACCTCGTGCAGCTTGTCGATGAGGTGCGGGTCTGCGCCGAGCTCGAACTGCCAGCGGATGACGTCGCCGTCGAGCAGGTGCCAGTCGGCCCGGGGCCGCACGAACGTGCCGCGCTTCTGCCGGGCGTCGACGATGCCTTTGGCGGAGAGCACCTTGAGTGCCTCGCGTAGGGCGGTGAGGCTGACGTCGAGCTCGTGCTGCAGTGCGCCCAGGTTGAGCGTCTCTCCCTCGGCGATGTTCCCGGCCAGGATGCGGCGGGCGATCACCTCGACGGTCTGGCCGTGCACGCCGCGGCCTGCGTAGTTTGCCAAAGCTCCTCGCACCTCTCGCTCGTCGTTGTCGATCCGTCACGCAGACGTTTTCATCGCGGTCCATCCGCCGTCCACCACCAGGCTCGCACCGGTGACGTAGGCGGCGTCCGGCGAGGCGAGGAAGGCGACGACGGCGGCGACCTCCTCGGGTGTGCCGAACCGCTTCGCGACGGTCTCGGCGACGCTGCGGCGGCGGTCCTCATCGTCGATGCCGTCCCAGGCAGCGGTGAGGATCGGGCCGGGCAGGACCGTATTGACCCGCACCTGCGGGCCGTATTCGACGGCGAGCTGGCGGCCGAGCGCGACGAGGCCACCCTTGGCCGCGGCATAGGCGGGGCGTCCGGGCAGGCCGACGAGGGCGTGCACCGAGGACACGAGCACGACGGCGCCCTGCCGGTCGCGCAGGTCGTCGAGGCAGGCCCGCAGGCCCAGGAACGCGCCGGTGAGGCTGACAGCGAGCTGATGGTCCCAGGAGGCGCGGCTGGTGCGGTGGGCGGGCGCGACCTCGACGGTGTAGGCATTGCTGACGAGGATGTCGACAGGCCCGAGCCCGGTGCGCACGGCGGCGGCCGCGGCGATCCAGGCGTCCTCGTCGGCGACGTCGGCAACCACGGACAGTGCGCGCGCGCCGGCGGCGGTGAGCTCCTGCGCGAGGGGGCCCGGATCCCGCACGTCCATGAGCGCGACGGCCGCGCCCTCGGCGGCGAGCCGGCGGGCGGTCGCCGCGCCGATGCCGCCCGTCGCCCCGGTCACCAGGGCCGTTCTGCCTTCCAGTCGCCGCATGTGCCGACCCGTCTGCCCACCGCGTCTCGCGGATTAACCATTAATTACGAATACATCTTGACAGCATCGCCGCCCCGGATGCAACCTTCTGGAGACACCGTTCAGACGACCGACACCCCGCGATATCACGCAGCGTGTCGTTGAGGAAGGGACACCCCCGTGAGCGACTTCGACCCCGGTCGCCGCCGATTCCTTGGAAACCTCGGTCTCCTCGGCGCCGGCGCGCTCGGCGCCGGTTCGTTCCTGAGCGCCTGCGCCAGCTCCGCCAGCGGGCCCTCGGACAAGAGTTCCGGCGCCGTCACCGTGCAGTCCAACCTCTCCTCCCCGCAGGCCAAGGCCGCCATGGAGCGGCTGATCGCCGACTTCAACAAGCTCGGCAAGGGCACCGCCACGCTCAACACGATCGCGTCGGAGACGTTCCGCACGCAGCTGCCGACCTACCTGACCTCGGCCAACCCGCCCGACCTGTACACCTGGTATGCGGGATCCGTCGCCAACAGCTACGCGAGCAAGGGCCTGCTGCTCGACGTCTCGGACGTATGGAAGGACCTCGGGGACTACCCCCAGTCCCTGCGCACGCTGTCCACCGACAGCACCGGCAAGCAGGTCTTCGTCCCGATGAACAACTACTGGTGGGGCTTCTTCTACCGCAAGTCCAACTTCGCGAAGTGGGGCGTGCAGGAGCCGAAGACCTGGGCCGACTTCATCGCGCTCTGCCAGACCCTGCAGGGCAAGGGCATCCCGCCGATCGGCATCGGCCTCGGCGACACCCCCTGGGTCGCCTCCGCCTGGTTCGACTACCTCAACATCCGCGTCAACGGCGCCCCCTTCCACCGCGAACTGCTCGCCGGCCGGCAACGGTTCGACGACCCGAAGGTCAAGGCCGTGTTCACGAAGTGGGCCGAGGTCCTGCCGTACTTCGACCCCAAGGGCAAGGCCTACCCGTTCCAGGAGGCGACGACCGCCCTGCTTGCGGGCAAGACCGGCATGTTCCTGATCGGCACGTTCTTCGCCGACGCGGCGCCCAAGGACGCGCTGGACGACATCGACTTCTTCCGCTTCCCGATCATCGATCCTGCCGTACCACTGGCGGAGGAGGCACCGACCGACGGCTTCTTCGCCAGCGCCAAGTCCGCCAACGCGGCCGGCACCAAGGCGTTGCTGAGCTACTTCGCGGGCGTCGAGGCCCAGGAGACGTACATCAAGTCGAGCTCCGGCATCGTTCTGCCGGCCAACCCCAAGGCGAAGGCCGCCGACACGCCGCTGGTGGCCAAGGGCAAGGCGATGCTCGCCGAGGCGAAGGAGCTGACCCAGTTCTTCAACCGCGACTCCAGCGACGCCCTGCAGCCGACCGCCGACACGGCGCTGACGAAGTTCATCGACAAGCCGAACGAGGTCGACGCGATCCTGCGCGAGTGGCAGACCAGCGCCGAGAAGGTCTTCAAGGGCTGACGTGACCGCACCCGCAATCACCCCGCAGCGACGGCGACGGCCCCGGTTGTCGCCGTTGCTGGCGGCGTTCGTCCTGGTGCCGTTCGCCGTCGAGAGCATCTGGGTGTTCTGGCCGGCGCTGCAGGGGTTCTGGTTCTCGTTCACCCGGTGGGACGGGCTCACCCCGCCCGAGTTCATCGGCACCGGCAACTACACCGAGCTGGCCGGCGACCCGACGTTCCGCGGTGCGCTGCTCAACACCGTCATCTGGCTGCTGCTGTTCGGCGGCCTGTCGGTCGCCGGCGGGTTCGGCATGGCCCTGCTGCTGCAGCGCGACCGGCGCGGCGTCGGGTTCTACCGGGCCGCGCTGTTCACGCCGGTGGTCTTCTCCCTGGTCGTCACCGCCCTGGTGTGGCGCGTCTTCTACCAGCCCGACGGGCTCGCCGACCAGATCCTGCGGGCGGTCGGCCTGCAGAGCCTGATCCGGCCGTGGCTCGCCGACCCGCAGACGGCGCTCTACGCAGTGATCCTGCCCGCGCTGTGGCGGCAGATCGGCTACGTCATGGTGCTGTATCTCGCCGGGCTCAAGGCGATCGACCCGGCCCTGCACGAGGCGGCGAAAGTCGACGGGGCGAGCGCGTGGCAGCGGCTGTGGAAGGTGACGGTGCCGCAGCTCAAGGGCGTCAACGCGGTGGTGCTGTCGGTGATCGTCATCGACTCGCTGCGCTCGTTCGACATCGTGTGGTCGCTGACCCGCGGCGGGCCCTACCACTCATCCGAGCTGCTCAGCACCTACATGTACTCGACCGCGTTCCAGGGCCTGCGGCTGGGCTACGCATCGGCGATCGCCGTCGTCATCTTCGTACTGGCGCTGGCCGTCATCCTCGGCTACCTGGTGCGGGCGTTCCGGGAGGAAGACGCATGACGGAACGCGGAAACGGCCGGCTGCGCACCGCGGCGTTCCACACCGGCATGGTGCTGCTGTCGGCACTGTGGCTGGCGCCGGTCCTGTGGGTCGTCGTCATGTCGACCCGGACGTTCGACGACATCGCCGCCAACGGCGTCGGGAGCCTGCCCCGCTCGTTCACCCTGGACACGTACCGGCAGGCGTGGACCGACGGCGGGGAGCTGCAGGCCCTGGTCAACAGCCTGCTCGTGACGGTGCCGTCGGTCGTGCTCAGCCTGGCGCTCGCGGCCGTCGCCGCGTTCGCCCTCAGCCGGTACCGAATCCCGGGGCGCCGCACGATCCTGCTGCTCATGCTGGCCGGCAACCTGCTGCCACCACAGATCCTGCTCATCCCCGTCGCCAAGTTCAGCGAACTGACGGGGCTCTACGACACGCTGTTCGCGCTGATCGCCGTGCAGGTCGGGTTCGGGCTCGGGTTCTACACGTTCGTGCTGCACGGGTTCATGCGCGACCTGCCGGGCGAGATCCAGGAGGCGGCCACGATCGACGGCGCGGGGCCGGCGCAGGTCTTCGCACGGATCATCCTGCCGCTGACCCGACCGGCGCTCGCCGCGCTCGGCGCCCTGTCGTTCACCTGGATCTTCAACGACCTGCTGTGGGCGATCACGGTGTTGCGCACCGACGACAAGATGCCGGTGACCCCGGCGCTGCTGGGGCTGCAGGGCCAGTTCGTGTCGTCGTGGAGCGTCATCGCCGCCGGCACGGTCATCGCGGCGGTGCCGACGGTGGCGGTGTTCCTGCGGTTCCAGAAGCACTTCGTGTCCGGCCTGGCGATCGGAGCAGTGAAATGACCGGCGGGCGGTGGACGCTGCGCGGGGCGGACTCGGAATACACCGTGACCGTGCCGGAGCACGGGCGCTGGTTGGAGCTGGTGGCCTGGGGACCGCACGGGCTCTCCGACGGGCCGTCGCCGGTGGCGTACGACGGGCCGGTGCCGTTCCTGACCACGGGCGATGCGGCGCCGGTGGAGTATGCGACCGAGACCGACCGGCCGTTCGCCGGTGCGGACCTGGTCGTCGCCAGCCGCTCGGCGCTGCGGTACGCGGACGCAGAGACCGGCGGCGACGGCCTCGTGGTGCGGTTCGACGACCCGGTCAACGGGCTGCGCGTCGCGCTGCACTACCGGATGCCGGCCGGCACCGACGTGGTGGAGCGGTGGGTCGAGCTGTCCAACAACGGGCCGGACGCGCTGTCGCTGGTGCGGGCCGGGTCGGCCGGGTTCAGCGTGCCGACCCCGCACGGCGCCCGGATCAGCCACCAATGGGGCCAGTGGGCGCAGGAGTTCCAGCTCGAGCACGTCGACCTGGGCCACGGCGCGTTCTCGGTCGGCAGCGCCCAGGGCGTGCCCGGCCACCTGCACGCGCCGTGGCTGGCAGTGCGCGACCAGGACGACGACGCCCAGGTGTGGGGCTTCGGCCTGGCCTGGACGGGATCGTGGCAGCTCGACGCCGAGCGCGACACCGGCGGACTGACCCGCGTGCGGGCCGGGCGCCGGCTCGTCGACGGGCCGTTGGAGCTGGCGCCCGGTGCGCGGCTGACGCTGCCGGTCGTCGCCGGGGCGTTCAGCGCCGGCGGACTCGACGGGCTCGCTCGCGTCTGGCACACCTACCAGCGGCGGCTCGCCGGGGAGCGGCTTCGACCGCGGCCCGTGCTGTACAACTCCTGGGAGGCCACCTACTTCGACGTCGATGCCGCCGGCCAGCTTCACCTCGCCCGCGTCGCCGCCGAGATCGGCGTCGAGACGTTCGTCGTCGACGACGGATGGTTCACCGGCCGCGCCGACGACACCGCCGGCCTCGGTGACTGGACGCCCGACCCGGCGAAGTTCCCGGCCGGGTTCGACGCGTTCGTCGCCGACGTACGGGCGCTGGGGCTGCGGTTCGGGCTGTGGATCGAACCGGAGTGCGTCAACCCGCGGTCGCAGCTGTTCGCGGCGCACCCCGACTGGGTGTACTCGGTCGACGGCCGCCCGCTCACCCAGGTCCGCCACCAGTACCTGCTCGACCTCGGCCGGCCGGAGGTCGCCGAGTGGGTGCACGCCACCGTCGACGGGCTGCTGCGCAAGCACGACATCGACTACCTGAAGTGGGACTTCAACCGGCCGCGGACCGAACCCGGCCGGCCCGGTCAGTCCGGTCAGTCCGGTCAGTCCGGTCAGCCCGGCTCGGCCGGACCCGTCGACCTCGACGGCGCGCACGTCAGCAACCTGTGGCGCATCCTCGACGACCTCCGCCGTGACCACCCGCACGTGCTCGTCGAGGCGTGCGCGGGCGGCGGCGCCCGCACCGACCTGGGCATGGCGGCCCGCGCCGACGTGTTCTGGCCCAGCGACAACACCGGGCCGCTCGACCGGCTCGCGATCCAGCACGGATTCCTGCACGCCAACGCGCCACACCTGATGAGCTCGTGGGTGACCGACGCGCCCGGGCTGTTCGACCCGCGGCCGCGGTCGCTGGCGTTCCGGTTCGTGCTGGCGATGGCCGGCGTGCTGGGCATCGGCGCGGACATCCGGCACTGGTCCGCGCAGCAGCGGGCCGAGGCAGCCGGCTGGATCCGGCGGTACCAGGAGATCCGCCACATCATCATGCACGGCACCGTCCACCTCATCGGCGGTCCGGGGAAGGACCGCTGCGCTGTGCAGTACACGTCGCCCGACGAGCGGACCGTGGTCGTGCTCGCCTGGCACACCGGCCGGCTCGACGGGGCCGGACTGCTGCCGTCGCGGCCCGTCCGGTTGCCGCTGCGCGGCCTGTCAGCCGGTGCCCGCTACCGGACCGGCGACCAGTGGTACTCGGGCAGCCACCTCACGGCGGTCGGCCTGCCCGTGCAGTGGAGCGCGACGCACGACGCCGACGCCGTCGTCCTGCACCGCGACTGACCAGCACTCCCGCACACCCCCGCAACCCTGTAGGACAGGAGTACCCGCTATGCGCCTGATCCGAACGATGACCCGCGCCCTGAGCGTCCTTGCCGCACTCGCCCTCACCACCGCCGGCCTCGGTGCGGTCCCGGCCGCCGCCGCACCCGCGGAGGACCAGGGCGCCCCGGAGTACTACGACAGCGGCCTCGCGCCGACCCCCTACATGGGCTGGAACACCTACTTCGGGCTGGGCGGCGACCCGACCGAGGCCGAGGTCCGTTCCGTCGCCGACTTCCTGGTCAACAGCGGGCTGCGCGACGCCGGCTACCGGTACGTGTGGATCGACGGCAACTGGGCCGCACCGACCCCGCGCAACGCCGCCGGGAAGCTCGTCGCCGACCCGGCCCGGTTCCCCGGCGGCATGGCCGCGCTCGCGGCCTACATCCACGCCCGCGGGCTCAAGGCCGGCCTCTACACCGACGCCGGGCCGTACATTCCCGGCCAATGCGGCCTCGGCAGCAACGGGCACTACCAGGCCGACGTCAACCAGTTCGCCGCCTGGGGCTTCGACGCCCTCAAGGCCGACTGGCTGTGCGGCCGGGCCGCCGGGCTCGATCCGGAGACCGCATTCCGGCAGCTGTCGGCCGCCGTGCAGCGCTCGCCGCGGCCGATGCTGCTCAACATCTGCAACCCGGTGAGCAGCGACTGGGGCGGCGGGCCGTACCCGCCCGAGCACCTGTCGACGTGGAGCTACACCTACGCGCCGACGGTCGCGGACTCGTGGCGGACCTACACCGACGTCGGGCTGGTCGACGCGACGCCCCAGTGGCAGTACCAGTGGGTGCTGCGCAACATGGACGTGAACGCCTACCACCCGGCGGCGACCGGACCAGGCCACTACAACGACCCCGACTACCTGCTACCGATGCGGCCGGTGCCCGGCGGTGGCTACGAGCTGACGTTCGACGAGTCGAAGACGCAGCTCGGCATGTGGGCGATCATGGCGGCGCCGCTGATCATCGGCTCCGACCCGCGCGGGTTGCCGCCGCAGATGCTCGACGCGCTACGCAACCCGGAGATCATCGCCGTCGACCAGGACCCGCTGGTCCGGCAGGGCGTCAAGGTCGCCGACACCAGCGCCACGACGCAGGTGTGGAGCAAGGTCCTCACCGGCGCCGGGCGGCGGGCGGTCGCGCTACTCAACCGCGGTGACACCGCCCAGGACATCACGGTGAGCTTCGCGAGTGTGTCGCTCGGCGGTCCAGTGCGGGTCCGCGACCTGTGGGCCAGGGCCGACGCCGACGCCGACCCGGCCGTCGCGGGCAGCCAGCCCTACACCGGGTCGTACACGGCTACTGTCCCGGCCCACGGCGTGGCGATGCTGCGCCTCGACGGTGCCGACCAGGTGACCGGCGCCGATCTCGGCGGCCCCGCCAGTGCCAGCCCGGCGCTGGTCCGGTTCGACGACGAGCACGCGGCCGCGTTCGTGCGCACCGCGGCCGGTTCCCTCGCGTGGACCGTCCGCGACGGCGCCACCTGGCCGGGCCCGTGGACGTCGCTCGGCGGGCCGGTCCACGGCCGGATCCTCGGCCAGCCGGCGGCGTACGCGTCGCCGGGCGGACGCATCGACGTGTTCGTCCGCGGCACCGACGACGGCGTGTGGCAACTGACGTACGACGGCGCCTCGTGGGGCAGGTGGCGCAGCCTCGGGGGCAAGGTCACCGACGCCCCGACGGTGGCGTGGACCGGCCCCGGCCAGTGGACGGCGGCGGCCCGCGGCACCGACGGGCTGCTGTGGACCCGGACGGCGACGACCGGCTGGTCGAAGGTCGGCTCCCCGGACGGCCGGGCGTTCCACGGACGCCCGAGCGCCGTCGTCGACGACGCCGGCGTCGTGCACGTCGCGGTCCGCTCCCGCACCGACGAGGTGTGGACGGTCACGCGCACCGGCACCGCCTGGTCGGGCTGGACCAACCTGGGCGGCACGGTGAGCGGCAGCCCGACCCTGCTGGCCACGTCGGGTCGCGTGTACCTGTTCGTGCTCGCGGCCGACAACAAGCTCTGGCAGCGCAACTACGTCGACGGTGCCTGGGGCGGCTGGTTCGGCCGCGGCGAGTTCACCACGGACGCCTTCCACGGCGCCCCGGCGGCCGCGGCCGGCGCCAACGGCAGCGCCTGGATCGCCGTCCGCGGCGTCGACGCCCGCGTCCACCAGACCATCCTGTAAGCGGCGCTGCCGTGCCCGGCTCGCCGGCGCCGGGCACGGCCGGACCTCGCGCGCCGCGTGCCGGTGCGATCTGAAGGCCTTACGGGTCCCGATAAGCACGCCCTCCCCCGATCGCCGGCTCGACGGTCGTTCGGGGGAGGTCGCGTGCTTCGATTGGTGTTCGGCGCACTGCGGCGGCGTGCACAAGGGCTGGCGGTCCTCGCGCTCACCGTCCCGATGTAGGCCGCTATGGGGGGTGTCGTTCGCCGTCGATGTGGGTGGGGTCCGTCAGTGGTGGAGCATGGTTGCCGCGCCGGGCGATCATGAGACCCACGCCCACCATGCCGCCGATCAGACCCGCACGAGCGGTCAGACGATGCGGCCAGCGGCGGGAGGCGCGCCAGGCCATGAAACCTAGGGCTACACCAGCCAGGCCGGTCGCCGGAGCCCAACTCCAGTCGGGGAACAGCGGAAGCCAGGCCCAGCCGGCGACCAGGGACAGCGCCGGCAGGAACCACGATACGGAGAATCGGGTTATCCGTGAGCGCGGCGACGGGCGTACCAGGCAGTTGCGCCGTAGAGGACGCCGCCGAGGAAGAAGTACACGTCGATCGCCCGGGCGGACCACAGCGTGTACGCCGAGGGCGTGGCCGTGCCCAGCAACTGCTCGTACGTCAGCCCGGTCAGGCCGGTCGGTGATCCGAGCAGCGTGCGCATCGCATCGTCGATGAACGCGGTCACGGCGCGCACGCTCAGCAGGCCGGCGGCGACCCACGCCATGGTGATCAGGATCCATCGTGGGATGCGCCCGCCCCACCACTGCACGAACGCCAGCGGCAGCACCGTGCCGATCACGAACAGCGCCAGCACCGCCGCCGCGAACACCCGCTGCCCGGAAGTCTGCGCCGCGGGCAGCGGGTCGGCCTGGTCGCCGAAGCCGAACCGGCCACCCAGTTGCCAGTACACATGCAGCGCATCGAACACGACGATCCACCCGAAGGTGGCCGCCGCCGCCTGCCGCAGCCGCCTCGTAGCCATGGTTGTCGATGCTACAAGCCGGCCACCCCGAGTGGAGGGCCCGCCAGAGCAACCTCGACGCGCCCGCGGTCGATGACCCGGTTCCAGTTGCGTTCGCCGGTGCCGTCGCGGTCGAGCCAGCACGACTCGACCGGCCACCCGCCGGCGTACGACTCCGTCGCCACACGACAAGCCTTGCTCGACGTTTCCGCAGTTCAAGGGCATTCGCCGAAACGCGAAAAATTGTCGTGTTGTCATTCGTGGGACACGGCACTGGGGAGGCGCCGCTACGGTGCATGGATGGAGATTGTGGTGGCGCTCGCCGTGGGCGTGATCTGCGTGGCCGTTGGGTTCAGCCTCGGCATGCGCAGGCGCCCCCAGTGTCCGCGCTTGACGTGGTGATACCCCGTCACCGCAAATTGGAGGACACGTACCTGATCGCTCGAGCGGCGACCGGCGCGGTCAACGCCGGTTGGCTGTCACAGGTCGTTGCCGGCGTAGGACAGGTTGAAGCTTTTGTTGACCAGGGGGAAGTCCGGCACGATGGTGCCGGCCAGGGCGACCGGGAGCGCCGGCCAGTTGAAGAACGAGGGGTCGACGACCTTGACTCGGGTCAGGCGCCTGTCTGGGGCAGTTTCGAGGCGGTGCACGATGGTGCCACGCCAGCCCTCCGCGATGCCCACCCCGGACGCGGCGGGGCCGGCTGAGGGCATCCGGCCTGTGCTGGGCCGGCAGGTGACGGTGCCGGGTGTGACGGTGCGGACGAGGGTGTCGAGGATGGTCAGGGAGGCGTCGATTTCGGCGGCGCGCTGCTGGAACCGCGCGAGGACGTCGCCTGTGCTGTGGGTGGGGACGGTGATCAGGTCGTCCAGGTGTGGGCTGTCGCCGGTCGGGTGGTCGCGGCGGGCGTCGATGTCGACGCCGCTGGCGCGGGCGATGTAGCCGAGGGTGCCGAGATCGCGGGCCTGCTGGGCGGTGAGGACGGCGGTGCCGGTGAAGCGTTCGGCCACGAGTGAGTTGCCCAGCGCGAGGTCGACGATTTCTCGGATGTCCATGCCGATGGCGGTCAGTCGTCCGGGGTCCGGGATGCTGCGCAGGGCGGCGCCGCCGGGCCGGATCCCGCCGCGCAGGAGTCGGTGGCCAGTGGTGTCTTTGTTGAGGCGCAGCAGGGTTTCCTTGATGCGCAGGGCGTGGGCGTGGAGCACGCTGTGGCCGACGTCGTTGCACAGGGCGCCGATGTCGCCGATGTGGTTGTAGATGCGCTCCAGCTCGAGCAGGATTGCGCGCATCCGCCTCGCCTCGGCTGGGACCTGTAGGTGCAGGGCGTCCTCGACGGCGCGGCAGTACGCCAGAGCGTGGCCGACGGCGGTGTCCCCGGAGATGCGTTCGGCGAGCGGCAGCCCTGCGTCGATGTCACGCTCTTCGAACAGTTTCTCGATGCCCTTGTGGACGTACCACAGGCGGGCCTTGAGTTTGAGGATGGTTTCCCCGACGACGGAGAACCGGAAGTGGCCGGGCTCGATGAGCCCGGCGTGGACCGGCCCGACCGGGATTTCGTACACCCCGGGCCCTTCGACGGTGAGGAAGGGGAACGGTTCGTCGGTGTCGCCGAACGGGGGTGGCGGACCGGCGTCGTGGCGCATCGGGTACCAGCCGGAGGGCCAGTGCGGGTGCCGGACGAGTCGTCGGGGTAGCGGGTGGTCGACTGGTTGGACGCCGAAGAGGTCGTGCATCTCGCGTTCGAAGCGGCTGGCGGCGAACGACAGCCCGGCCAGGCTCGGCACGGTCGGGTTGCTGCGATCGATGGGTAGGTGCAGTTCCACGCGCCGGTCGGGGCCGGCGGCGAGGTAGAGGTAGACGGCGTGCATCTGGTCGTGGTCCGGCCCACGGTCCGGCCCACGGTCCGGTCCGTGGTCGTCGTGGGCGGCGACGAGGGCCAGCCGGAAGCCGCGGCGTTGCAGGGTGTCGGCGTGCCCGGCGAGGGTGTCGGCGGTGGTGGGGACGGCGACCCGGTGATAGCCGGTGGGTTCCCCACCGGGCAGTGGCGGCGGGCTGGCGATCGCGGCGTTGCCAGTGGGATCGCCTACGAGATCGCGAGTGTTGTTGTCAGTGGTGTTGTCAGTCACGATGCTCCTGCCACGGCGGCTGCGGCGGCGTGCAGCAGTTCGGTGACCGGCCCGAGGGTGACGCCCAGAGCGGTCACCCCGAGGAGTCCGGTGATCATTGGCAGTGCGGTGGTGACGGTGATCGACCCGGCGGGCTGGCCGGTACCTGCATGGATGGGTTGCGGCGGTGGGCCCAGCAGCATGCGCCCGGTGTGGGCGGCGATGGCAGCGAAGGCGGCCAGGACCAGTGTGAACGCGGCGGCGATTGCCCATGTCAGTCCGGCGGAGGCGCCGGCGCGGGCGATGCTGAGTTCGCTGGCGAAGAGCGCTGCCGGGGGGAAACCGAGCAGGGCGAGGATGGCCAGACCGAAGAGCCCGGCGAGCAGCGGCGTGCGCGCGGCCAACGCACGAACGTCGCTGATCCGGCTGCTGTGGTGACGGTGCAGGATGTGACCGGAGGACAGGAAGGCTACGGTCTTGGCGAGGCCGTGCCCGGCCATGTGCAGCAGCAGCGCGGCCACGGCGAGGCGGCTGCCGATCGCGGCGGCCAGAGCGATGAGGCCCATATGCTCCATGGACGAGTAGGCGAGCATGCGTTTGTAGTCGCGCTGCCCGATCAGCAGGATCGCGGCCAGGGCGAGGGTGGCGAGCGCCATGATCAGCAGCAGGGTCCGCAGGTAGTGACTGCCGAGCGCGGGATCGGCGATGGCTTTGACTCGCAGTACGGCGTAGAGGGCAACCGGCAGCAGGACGCCGGACATCAGCGCCGACACCGGCGCGGGGGCTTGTGAGTGGGCGTCGGGTAGCCAGGCGTGCAGCGGGATGAGGCCGGCCTTGGCGCCGAAGCCTATGACCGCGAGGCCGACGGCGATGCGGGTGACCGCCGGGTCCAGCTGGTCGGCGTGCCGGCGCAGGCTGGCCCAGTCCAGAGCCTCCTCCCCGGAGAGGCCGGCATGTTTGGCGGCGGAGTAGAGCAGCACCAGGCCGAGGAACGCGATGGCGATTGCGGCGGAGCAGATGACCACGTATTTCCAGGCCGCTTCCAGGGCGGGCCGGTCGCGGTGGTGGCCGACGAGGAACGCGGTGACGATGGTGGTGGCCTCGACCGCGACCCACAGCACGCCGAGGTTGCCGGCCAGCACGGCGGTGGCCATCGTGGCGATGAACAGGTGTAGCAGCACGCCGTACCAGCGGGCCCGGCGCCGGCTCTCGCGCCCGGCGGCCAGGTATGCCGGCGACGCCCAGCAGGCGAGCAGCGCGACGGCCCCGACGCCGAGCAGCATCCAGGCGGAGAGGGCGTCGGCGCGGATCAGGCCGCCGGCGGTATGCAGTTGCCCGTCACGGGTGATGGTGGCGGCCAGGATGATGGCGTCGGCCCCGAGCAGTGCGGTGGTCGCGACCCCTGCCCAGGCAGTGCTTCGGCTACTCCAGCCGGCGGCGGCGTAGACGACGGCGGCGACGAGCGGAAGCATGATCGGGGCGAGGAGCAGCAAGGTGGTCATCAGTCGTGCAACTCCCGCAGTTCGTCCAGGTCGCTGCTGCCGAAGGCGGCCCGCAGACGGGTGGTCAGGACCTGCAGCACCAGGACGACCAGCAGCAGGTCGAAGGAGACGCCGAGTTCCACGATCAGCGGGACGCCGGCGGCGGCCAGAAACGCGGTTGCGGTGATGCCGTTGTCCAGCAGCAGGAACCCGACCACCTGCGACAGTGCGCGGCGGCGGGTGACGAGCACGAAGAATCCGATCAGCACGACCGCCACCGCGGCGGGCAGGATCGTGGTGGCCGGTGTGGGCGCCAGCGCGACGAGTGGCCGGGTGACGGCGTACGCGAGCAGGGTCAGGATGGCGGCCGCGAGGAGGGATGTGGCGGTGTTGACCACGGGCCGGGTTTCGCGCGCTTCGCTGGCCGTGCCGCCCAGGGCTCGGCGGACCAGGTATGGCAACACACCGGCGCGCAGTACGCCCAAGCCGAGAGCGACGAGGATGAGCTCGAGGCTGTGTTGGTGGACCCCGATGAGCGTGACGATCGCGGCCAGCGCGGCGCCTTGGAGGCCGACCAGCCGGATCATGGGGGCGAGTTGGTGGCGCCACAGCACGCCGACGGCGGACAGCAGGAACAGCCCGGCGGCCAGGTCCAGGTACAGCGGGTAGGTCGTGTCGGTCATGTCCAGCCTCGATCCGGCGCTAGACGAGAAAGAAGGAGGAGGTGACGGCGAGGAGGGCGAGGACGAAGGAGCCGGCGAGCAGTTCCGGTACGCGGAACAGCCGCAGTTTGGCGATGAACACCTCGGCGGCGCCGAGCCCGGCACCCAGCACCGTTACCTTCGCGGTGAAGGCGAGCAGTGCGAGGGGAAGGGCGACGAGGCTGGCGCCGGCGATTCCCCACGGCGCGAACAGGGAGGCCAGGAGGCCGAGCAGGACGGTCAGGCGCATCGAGGACGCCCACTCGATCAGGGCCAGGTCGGCACCGGCGTACTCCAGCACCATCGCCTCGTGGATCATCGTGAGTTCCAGGTGGGTGGCCGGGTTGTCGACGGGCAGCCGCCCGGTCTCGGCCACCACCACGATCGCGAGGGCGGCGGCGGCCAGCAGGCTCGCCGGGGAGGCAACGCTGAGCGGGTCGTGCAGCGTGGCGGCGACGATCTCAGCCAGGTTGGTGGAGCCGACCCGGGCGGACAGTGCGAAGACCGAGACCAGAATCGTCGGCTCGACCAGCGCCAGGATGGTGATCTCTCTGCTGGCGCCCATACCGCCGAAGGCGGTACCGGTGTCCAGCGCCGCCAGGGCGAGCGTGACGGTGCCCAGGGCGAGCAGCCCGACGACGGCGAACAGGTCCGCGGCCGGGTCGAGTGGCGAGGCTGTGGTCAGCAGCGGAACCACCGCTGCCAGCACGAACGAGGTGGCCATCAGCAGTAAGGGGGCCAACCGGAACGCCCAGCCGGTACCGGTCGGGGACGCCGGCGCCCGGCGCAGCAGCTTGCGCAGGTCGCGCCAGGGTTGGGCGATGCCGGCGCCGGCCCGGCCCTCGAGTCGGGCGCGGACCTGGCGCATCACGCCGACCAGCAGCGGCCCGCCGGCCACCACCACGACGACCTGTGCGGTGGTGGCGACGAGCGCGGGCATGGCGGTTGTCGTCATCGGGTGACCGCCAGGATGAGCAGCAGGCCGGTGATGCCGAGGAACCCGTAGGCCAGGTAGCGGTGCACGCTGCCGTTGGCCAGCACCGGGCCTAGCCGGCCCAGCCCGCGCGCTGCCGCGATGATCGGGGCGTAGACACCGTGCTCCACCCGATCGGGCACCCGGGCCTGGTAGGCCACCCGTGCGACGAGGTACGCCGATTCGGCATGCGGGGTCACGTCGACGTCGGTCTCGGGGGCCAGGACGTCGTCGAAGACACGCTGCACCGGCTCGGCGAACGAGGTGGCGGTGTATTGCATCCGCGGCGTCGGCGGCCCGGCGCCGCAGTCCCACAGCGGCACCGCCCGGCGCCGCCGGACCCGGGCCGCCATGAGCCTCACCAGCACGGCGGTCGTGGCCACTGCGGCCGCCAGGGCTGCGGCGATCAGGAGCGGCGACATGGTGCTGGCGATTCCGGCCAGGTGCAGGCTCACCCTGCCGTCGACGACGGCGGCCGGGGCGCCGCTCGCCGCGCCGGCGGCGCGGGACAGCGCCGGCGCCAGGACTGTCGGGGCTAACGCCAGCCCGGAGCAGGCCGCGGCGAGCAGGGCCATCGCGGCGAGCATCGACGGCGGGGACTCGGTCGCCGCGGCCGCGGCGTCGGAGCGGGGGCGGGCGAAGAACCCGATGCCGAGGGCCTTGACGAAGGTGACAACCGCCAGTCCAGCGGTCAATGCCACGACGGCGACCGCGATGGGCATCGCGACTGCGGTGACCACGCCCCCGGCCGGCAACGTATGGACCAGCGACTGCAGCAACAGCCACTCGGAGACGAAGCCGTTGCCCGGTGGCAGCGCCGAGGCGCCCAGCGCCCCGACCGCGAACAGTACCGTGGTGACCGGCATGCGGGGGCGCAGCCCGCCCAGGGCGTCGAGGTCGCGGGTGCCCGTGGCACGCACCACTGACCCGGCCGCAGCGAACAGCAGCGCCTTGAAGCCGGCGTGGTTGAGTACGTGCAACAGCGCGGCGGTCATGGCCAGCGCGGCCAGGGCCGACGCGCCCGCGGTACGGAAGACACCGGCAGCGCCCAGGCCGAGGAAGATCAGGCCCATGTTCTCCACCGTCGAGTAGGCCAGGAGCCGCTTCAGGTCGGCCGCGACCGCTGCCTGCAGGATGCCGTAGAGCGCCGACGCGGCCCCTGCTGCGAGGACCAGCAGCCACCACCAGCGGGATCCGCCGCCGAGCAGGTCGAAGCCGACCCGGATCACGCCGTACGCCCCGAGGTTGACCATCCCGGCGGACAACATCGCCGAGACCGGGCTCGGCGCTTCCGCGTGCGCCCGGGGCAGCCAGACGTGCAACGGCACCAGGCCCGCCTTCGACCCGAACCCGGCGAACACCAGCACGAACACCGCACCACGCACGGCCGGGGACGGGTGGGCGTCACGCAGGGCGGCGAACGAGTCGCCGCCGGCGTGGGCGGCGAAGAGCACCAGGCCCAGCAGGATCGTCACGAACCCGGCATGGGTCAGCACCGCGTACCAGGCGCCGGCCTGCGCCACTTCTGGGCGGGCCCGGTGCTCGGCCAACACCAGCACCAGCGACGTGACCGCCATCAACTCCCACAGGAGCAGCAGTGTCGAGGCGCTCCCGGCTGCCGGGACCAGCAACAGCGCCATGCCGAACACCGGCAGCGCCGCTTGCACCGCACGCCCGCTCGGGCCATGACCGTGGCCGGCGTACCCGATGCCATACAGCGCGGTGACCGCCAGCACACCGCCGGTCACCATGACAAACCAACCGCCCAGCGGGTCGAGCTCGATCTGCAGTCCCACGAGGGGCAGCAGGTCCGGCAGCTGCGCCGCAAAGGCCTCGCCGCGCAGCGCCGCCACACCGGCGACGAGGCCGGCCACGCCGATGCCCGCTGTGGCGGCGCCGACGAGTGCGGGGCGAGCCCGTCGGGGAACACAGATCGCGGCAACGACACCGGCCGCTGCCAGGATGCACGCAGCGGCCAGTGCGGAGGCGATCACGTTCACCGGCCGGTCAACCCGCGTAGCGCGGTCGCGATCGCCTCCGGTTCCGGCGGGCACCCGGGTATCTGTACGTCGACCGGCACCACCTCGGCCACCGCGCCCTGCACCCCGTAGGCGCCGGCGAACTCACCTGAGTTGATCGCGCAGTCTCCGACTGCCACCACGATCCGCGGCTCGGACACCGCCTCGAGGGTGCGCAGCAACGGCACCGCCATGTTGCGAGTCACCGGCCCGGTCACCAGCAGCGCATCGGCGTGCCGCGGCGAAGCGACCAGCCGGGCACCGTAGCGCTCCGCGTCGTACACCGGCCCGAACACTGCGCCGATCTCGATCTCGCAGCCGTTGCACGAGCCGGCATCCACATGCCGGATCTGCACTGAGCCGGCCAGTACGGCTGCTTTCGGGCACGAAAGCCTGGCCGGGCGGGGTGCTTGCGGTTCGGCCACGCGTCCGATCCGGCGGATCTTGCGCCACAGGTTGAACACAGTCATGTCCTGCATCACTCCGGGAGTGGCTGGCAGAGATCGGCACTGCTCTCGGGAAGCGCCGTGGAGTGGAGCGGCGGGGACGCCGCGTGGAGGTCCGCCAGCAGTTCCACCTGCCCGGAGATGACCTCGGTGAGGATCCGTCGTGCCACCGTCAGCAGGTCGGCAACCTGGGGGCTGGTCAGCGAGTAGAACACGGTGGTGCCTTCCTTGCGGAAGGTGACCAGTCCCGCGCGGCGGAGCACTGCCAGCTGCTGGGAGAGGCTGCTCGCCTCCGCTCCCACCTCGGGCAGCATCTCTCCCACGGAGTGCTCACGCTCGGATAGGAGTTCAAGGATGCGGATACGGGCCGGATGCCCGAGGGTTTTGAAGAACGCTGCCTTCGCCTGGTACAGCGGTGGACTCATCCCACAAACCCCCGGTCTGGCGTAGGATCAGGTTCACAACATGAAAACTTTAGCAACTGCTCAGGTCTTGTGCGACGGCGGGGACGCGTGCGGGCCCGGGGGCGCGTGGAAGTCGACAGAGGTCGGCGTGGAGGTCGGCGTGGGACACGTCATTGGGCAGGGAGTGCGACTGCTGATCTTCGCCACGGATCCGGATCGAGTCCGCGCGTTCTACGCCCAGGTCTTCGGCTGGTCACTGCCGGACGACGGGCAGCGGCACTGCTGGGTGATCACCAGCGAGGACGACCCCCGGCTGGGCATCGACGGTCCCATCGAGATCCGCGCCGAGCACAGCGGCCAGGTGGGCATACCCACCGTCCACGTCGCCGACCTGAGCGCCACCACGCACGCCGCCCTCACGGCCGGCGGTGAGGTTCTCGTCCCGCGTATTCCCCTGCCTGGAATCGGCTGGCTGCTCTACCTGGCGGACACCGAAGGGAACCTGGTCGGCGTCATGCAGGACGACCCGCAAGCAGCATCGCCGCCGACACCACCAGCGTCTGGTCGCGGCCCGGCGGCGATCTGACATCCTGCGGGCAGCAGAGCAGACGGTCCCGTGACCAAATGCCCGCCAGGGGACACGATCCCAGGACCCGGAAACGCCAGTGGGCGGTAGCGCTCCTCGGATCTCCCAACGTGCACACGACGGCGCCGAGCGGCTCGCCCTACCGAGGACCGAGCTCCAACCTTACGGAGGCCTGTCTTTCGTCAGATGGCCTCCCCCATGCTCGACGTGGCCCGCGACGTCGGCTGCCTCGTCCGCCGAGACTGCACACAACGTTGCGGCGAACATGCCCCGGGTCTTGGGGTGTGGCTGATGGATGGGCATACGGTCTGGGAATGGCCTCAGGGGCGAGGTTTGACGGCGGCGATACGTGGGCGTTGGTCGTTCCAGCCGGGGAGCCATTCCACGTCGTGCAAGCCTGCTTGCTGGATCGCCTGGTGGTATTGCTCGTTGGTGAACAGGGTCAGGGTGTGCTCCTCGGTCCAGTGCCGGATTCCGGTGCTGGTTTCGCCGAGTAGGTAGTGCATGGTCAGCGTGGAGGTGGTGCCGGTCTGATGCGAGACGCACATTCTGGTGAGGTGACGCTGGCCGTCGATGGCCAGGCCGGTGTCAACGGGGCCGGTGATCCATTGGCTCGGGGTGAACCATGGTTCGAGCACCAGGACACCGCCTGGTTCCAGGTGCGCGGCGAGGCAGCCGAGGGTTTGGTGCAGTTCGTTGACTGATCGTGCGTAGCCGACGGCGGAGAACAGGCAGGTGACCGCACTGAATGTCCGGCCGAGTCGGAAGGCACGCATGTCACCGGCGTGTACTGCGATCCCGTCCAGTCGTGCGGTGGCTGCCGTGCGCATTGCGGCGGAGAGTTCCAGGCCCTCGACGTGGGCAAAGCTGTTGCGGAGATGGGACAGGTGGAGTCCCGTGCCGCAGGCCACGTCGAGGAGGCTGTCTGCCGTGGGATGCCGGTGCCGGATCAGGGCGGTGATGTCGTGAGCCTCACGTTGGTAGTTCTTGCCGGCGGCGACCGTGTAGATGAGCTCATACGCTGAGGTGAGGTCCTGGTCGTGGGCCACGTTCCTGATTCCTCCGTCGGTACGGATTCGTGCCGGTTCGAGCTGCGACTAGCCACCGACGGGCAGGTCACCCAGGTCGTGCCACAGGTCGCGCATACTCGCGTACGGCTTGTCTTTGAGCCGTTGGAGCGCGGCGATGACTTCTGGGCGGGCGTGGCTGCTGGCGGCGTAGGCGAGCATGCTGTCGCGGGTGGCGGGGCCTCTGCTGAACGCGGTCTGGATGTGGTGAGCCAGTTCGATGCGCGTGACGGTCACTGACACTCCTGTGAACGGTTGGGCGATAGCGACGTTGGCGGGTGTAACCAACCGGCCGCCGTGCGGCGGTCGGACTCCACAGGCCACCGGTCTGGAGCCGGTGTTATCGGATGATCAGCCGGTGTTGCAGGGTGTCCAATTCGGACCACAGTGCGGCAGGGAGTTTGTCGCCGAAACGGGTGAACCATTCGGTGATCTGTGCGAGCTCCTGCTGCCATTCCTCGACGTCGACGTGGAGCGCGGCGGCCAGGTCGTCGTCGGTGACGTTCAGGCCGTCGGTGTCGATCGCGGCCGGGTACGGCACCAGGCCGATCGGGGTGTCAAGGGCGTCGGCGGTACCTTCGATCCGTTCGATGACCCATTTGAGGACGCGGGAGTTCTCGCCGTAGCCGGGCCACAGGAAGTTGCCGTCCTGGCCGCGGCGGAACCAGTTGACCTGGAAGATGTGTGGCAGCTTGGCGGGGGCGGTGGAGTGTTTGCCGATCTCGGTCCAGTGCCGCAGGTAGTCGCCGGCGTGGTAGCCGATGAACGGCAGCATTGCCATCGGATCGCGGCGCACCACACCGACCTGCCCAGCCGCGGCCGCGGTGGTCTCCGAGGACAGGGTGGCGCCCATGAACACGCCGTGGTTCCAGTCGCGGGCCTGCGTCACAAGGGGGATTGTGGTCTTGCGTCGTCCGCCGAACAGGATCGCCGAGATAGGCACGCCGCGTGGGTCGTCGTATTCGGGGGCGAGGATCGGGCACTGCTTGATCGGGGTGCAGAACCGTGAGTTCGGGTGACTCGACGGGTTGCCGGACTCGGGTGCCCAGTCCCGGCCGTGCCAGTCGGTGAGATGGGCCGGCGGTTCGCCCATGCCTTCCCACCACACATCGCCGTCGTCGGTCAACGCGACGTTGGTGAACAGCGAGTTGCCTCGTTCGAGGGTGCGCATGGCGTTGGGGTTCGTCGTCCAGCCGGTGCCAGGGGCGACGCCGAAGAGTCCATACTCGGGGTTGGTGGCGTACAGACGGCCGTCGTCGCCGAAACGCATCCAGGCGATGTCATCGCCGAGCGTCTCGACCGTCCAACCGTCGATGGTCGGCTCCAGCATGGCCAGGTTGGTTTTGCCGCAGGCTGAGGGGAACGCCGCCGCCACGTAGTGCACGGCACCGGCGGGGTTCGTGAGCTTGAGGATGAGCATGTGCTCAGCCAGCCAGCCCTCGTCGCGGGCCATCACCGACGCGATCCGCAGGCTGTAGCATTTCTTGCCCAGCAGCGAGTTGCCGCCGTACCCGGAGCCGTAGGACCAGATCTCGCGGGTCTCGGGGAAGTGGGCGATGTACTTGGTGTCGTTGCACGGCCACACCACATCGGCCTGGCCGGGTGCCAGGGGTGCGCCGACCGAGTGCAGGGCGGGGACAAAGTCGGCGTCCCGACCCATTACGTCCAGCACCGGCGTGCCGACCCGGGCCATGATGTGCATGCTGGCCGCCACATAGGCGCTGTCGGTGATCTCGACACCGAACTTCGGGTCGTCCGCGTCCAGGGGGCCCATGCAGAACGGGATGACGTACATGGTCCGACCGGCCATCGATCCCCGGTACAGGTCGGCCATGAGGCGCTTCATCCTGGTCGGGGCCATCCAGTTGTTGCTCGGCCCCGCATCAGCCTCATCAGCCGAGCAGATGAACGTCTGTTCCTCGACCCGGGCCACGTCGGATGGGTCGGTATAGGCCCAGAATGAGTTCGGCTTCTTTTCCTCGTTGAGGGCGACGCAGGTGCCCGCCTCGACGAGCAGCGCCGTGAGAGCGCGCCACTCCTCGTCGGAGCCGTCGCACCAGTGCACCCACCCGGGTGTGGTCAGGGCGGCCACCTCGGCCACCCACGCAACCAGACGAGCGTGGGTGGTGGGGGCTGAGCCGGGCGCCGTTGCCGTGTCAGTCATTGTCGTTACCCTTCTCGTGATCCTGTGGGCGGTGCTGTCGCGTGGCACGCTGCTGCGGTGTACCCGGCTCATCGATGCTGCGGTCGGGGTGTTCGTTCCAGGTCCCGTTCTGGTCGTGCTGGGCCGGGTGCTGCGGCCGGCCCGATGTGTACGCAAGCTGGAACAGCCGATGGGCTATCGCGTGTGCCAGCCCGATCAGCGCGGGCTGGTCACCGTTGCGGTAGAGGCGGATGGCGCTGTCGGCGGCGGCGACGAGCATCGGCCCGTCCTGGTCCCACATCGGCGCGGAGCGGCGGATGCGGATCGCGACCCCGCCCAGCCGCGGATTCGCCCGTTCCCACCCGCCGCTGCCGTTCTCGTCATACAGCACGGGCAGCAGCCCGACGGTGACGGCGAGGTAGGCCTCCCATGCCGCCTGCTGCCCGGCTGGTCCGGCTGTGCTATTCACCGGCCTCACGGGGTTTCCTTGGCCGTGCCGGCGACGAGTTCCTGCCGCGGTCGCGGCACGATGACGCCGTCGTGGTGCAACAGTTGGCGGGCGGCGGTGATCGCCTCGCCGGTGTGCGCGAACAAGCGCCCCTGTGCACGTAGTCGATCCAGCACGGCCAGCGCATCCAGCGCTCTGGTGTGCCGTTCGGGGATGCCGGACAGGTAGACCGTGATGCCGCGGTGCTCCAGCCGTTCGATCGCATCGCGCAACACGAGTGCACCGGTGCCGTCGATGGTGGACACTCGCGACATGCGCAGGATGACCACCCGTACGTCGGCGACCTTGGACAGCTCGAGCAGGAACTGGTGGGCGGCGGCGAAGAACAGCGGGCCGTCGAACCGGTACGCCACGATGTGCTCAGCCAGCAGCGCCGCTTCCTCGGCCTGATGATCACTGGTGTCGAGGGGGATCTGCTCCAGAGCGACGGCGCCGGAGATCTTGCGGATGGCCAGGAAACAGGCCAACGTGAGGCCGATGCCGACCGCGGCGATCAGGTCCAGGGCAACTGTGGCCACAGCGGTCAACGCCATGACGAGCGCGTCCGAGCGGGTGGAGCGGGCCAGCGCCGCAAGGGAGCTCACCTCGACCATGCGGATCGCGGTGGCCAGCAGTACCCCGGCCAGCGCTGCGAGGGGAATGTGGGCGACGAGAGGCGCCGCGGCGAGCATGATGATCGCCAGCGCGGCAGCGTGGCTGATCGACGCCAGCCGGGATGACGCCCCCGCGCGTACGTTGACCGCGGTACGGGCGATCGCCGCTGTGGCCGGGACGCCACCGAACAGCGGGGTCACCACGTTGGCGACACCCTGGCCGAACAGTTCCCGGTCGGGGTCGTGGCGCTGCCCGACGCTCATGCCGTCGGCGACGGTGGCCGACAGCAGGCTCTCCAACGCGGCGAGTGCCGCCACCGCCAACGCTGAGGTGGCCAGCGTCGGGATCGCGGAGAGGTCAAGGAAACCCAGTGACGGTGTCGGCAGCGTCGCCGGCAGCGCACCGATGCGGGTCACGTCCAGGTGCCACATCAGCGCCACAACGGTTGCCGCGCCCACGGCGATCAACGAGAACGGGACCCCAGGGCGGATTCGGGCCCCGATGAGCATCACTGCCGCCACCCCCAATGCCAGCGCGAACGACGTCCAGTGCGGGGCATGAGCGAATTGCTGCACGGCCCGCCACGCCACGACCGTCACCGTGTCACCGTGCGGGGCCGGCACACCCAACGCGGCTGGAACCTGCTGCAGGAAGATCACCGCAGCGATGCCCACGGTGAAGCCCTCCACCACCGGGGCCGGCACGTAGCGCACGAACCGACCCGCCCTGCCCAACGCGAGCGCGATCAGAATGAGGCCGGCAAGCAGCCCTACCGTGAGCACCCCGCCGGGTCCGTGTTGCGCCACGATCGGCGCCAGCACCACTGTCATCGCCCCGGTCGGCCCTGACACCTGGAGGTTCGACCCGCCGAACACGGCGGCCAGCACGCCGGCGACGATTGCGGTGACCAGCCCGGCGGCGGCGCCCAGGCCGGAGGACACCCCGAACCCCAGCGCGAGGGGTAACGCCACCACCGCCACCGTCAGACCAGCCATCAGGTCACGGCGCGGCGCCCGGCGCATTGCCGTGACGTCTGCCCTGCCCGGCAACAGCGCCCCAAGCCGGTCCCCACCGGCCCGGGCGACACTGCGGCTCGCGGTGATGATGCTCACGCGGCCACCCCCACGGAGGCATCGGCTTCGTCGACTGCGTCAGCTGCGTCAGTGTGACCCGCGTTCGCGCCACCTTCGTCGCCCAGTGCCGGATGGCCCATCGTGCGGAGGACCTCCGCCTTGCCCTGATCCAGCGGGACCGGCACCAGCCCACATCCTCACCCAAGACGCGATCGAAAGACTCTGCAATTGAATACTTTTGCAACTCCGCATCTATGACAACAGGCTGTGCAACTGTGAGACATCCCACGGTGGCCGGAACAGCTCCGGCCGTAGCGGTCGCCGTCGGGGCCGACGGCACCTACGGGAACCCGAGCGTCGCCGGCGACGACGACTCGGGTTGGTCCCCCGCCGTGACCGGGTCCGCGTCGAGCGAGCCCGCAGCACGTCACGGTCGCGTCGGTTCGTGGGTAGATCAACCGTCAGTGGGTAGGGCCCGTCGTGCGGATCTGCGACGCGATCGTCATCGGCAGCGGGATCAACGGGCTGGTCGCGGCGGCGATGCTCAGCCGTGCCGGTTGGGATGTCGTGGTACTCGAGGGAAGCCCAGTGCTCGGCGGTGCGATCCGGACCGCCGAACTCACCGCGCCGGGGTACCGGCACGAGGTCTTCTCCTGCTGGCATCCGCTGTTCGTCGGCGGGCCGGCGTACCCGGGGCTCAAGGACGACCTGGAACGGCGTGGTCTGGCCTACCGCAACACCGCCACCCCGGCCGGCGTCGCGACGACCGACGGGGCGACCGCTGTATTGAGCACCGACGAGGATGCGCTGGCCGCCGAGTTGGACCGGTACGCCGACGGTGACGGCGCGGTGTGGCGGCGGGAGATGGGCGAGTTCGGCGCTCAGTCCAAGCTCGCGTTCGGGGCGCTGGGCACGGAGCTCTGGTCGACGGCGGGTGTCCGGCTCGGGCTCCGCGCGCTGTTGTCCATGAGGGCCGGTGGGACATTGGCGTTCGCCCAGTCGGCTCTCGAACCGGCGACCGCCTGGCTTCAGCGGGCCTTCCGCAGCGAGCAGGCCCGTGCGCTGTTCGCGCCGTGGATCAACCACAACGGCATGGGGCCGGACGACGCCGGCTCGGCGTTCATGCTCAAGGTGATCGCGTCGGCGACGGTGCAGGGTGGCATGCCGGTGCCGGTTGGTGGTGGTGTCACGCTGGTGGAGGCGCTCGCGTCGATCGTGCGTGACAACGGGGGTGAGCTGCACGTCGGTGCGACCGTGGATCGGATCGTGGTACGTTCCGGCCGGGCGGTGGCCGCCGTGACAGCCGATGGCACCCGCTACGGCGCACGGCACGCGGTACTGGCCAGCACCACGCCCCAGGCGCTCTACCTCGACCTGCTGCGCAACGCCGAGCTGCCGGCCCCGGTCCGCGACGCCGCTCGCCACTACCGGTGGGGACGCGGCGCCATGCAGATCCACGCGGCGCTGCGCGAACCGCTGCGCTGGCGCGACAGCCGGCTCGACAGCGTGCCCCTGGTACACGTGACGCCGGGCCTGGACGGGGTGCGCAAGGCCGTCGGCGAGGCGAGCCGCGGCGTGTTGCCCGCACGGCCGTCGATCGCGGCGGGACAACCCACCGTGCTCGATGCGTCCCGGGCGCCCGACGGTGCCGCGGTGCTGTGGATCCAGCTGCTGGAGACCCCGTACCGGCCGAGCGCCGACGCCGCCGATGAGATCGATGTAGGCGACGGCAGGTGGACGCCGCAGCTGACCGAGGCGTATGCCGACCGGGTGCTTGCCCAGCTCGGCGAGCAGGTGACCAACCTCGACCAGGCAGTGCTGGCCCGCGCGGTGCTCAGCCCCGCCGACCTGGAGCGGGAGAACCCCAATCTGGTGCACGGCGACCCGTACTCCGGCGCCTGCACCCTCGACCAGTTCCTGCTCTGGCGGCCGATACCGCCCCACCCGGGCCACCAGACACCGGTCGAGCGGCTCTGGCACATAGGGGCCGCGACCCACCCCGGACCCGGCCTGTCCGGCGCGTCAGGTCACATCGTTGCGACCCACTTGCTCCGCCGAGGCCCCCTCGAACGGCTGCGGGGCCTGCTCGCTGCGCGGTTACAGCTCTGATGGGGGAAGGACTGGCATGTCTGCTCGCTATGACGGGTCGCCCGCATCAAGCAGGAGGCCACGGTCTCGTACCGAACCTTCCGCACACCCGGTGAGCTGGGCCGGCTGGTGCGCGAAGCCTGGAGCAGCTCCACCGCCAGGACGAACCGTTCTTGACCGCCCTGGCCGCGTTCACCGCCGGCGTCGCGGAGACGACCGTCGGCCGCTACGACGATGCCCTGCGCCACCTCCGCGAGATGCGCGACCTGGCAGAGCGATTCGACAACACCTGGCTCGCCGCCGGCTCCCGGGTGCAGGTGGGTGCCCTGGCCGCAGTTCGGGGCCGGCTGGACGAGGCCTCGGCGCTGCTGGATGAGGGGCTGGCCCTGAGCTTGGCGACCCACAATACCCACAATGTGTCCCTATGCCTGATCACGTTCGCCCGGTTGGCGTTCGTGGAGGGCGACCCCGAGAGGGCGGCGCTGCTCGCCGGGGCGGCCGAGGGCCCGCGTCGGCGGGCCGGCCTGCGGGCGTGGCCGATGCTGCGGCGGGGCGAGGCTGAGCTTGCGGCCCAGATTCGTCAGACGTTGGGCGCGGATCGGTTCGACCACGTGTACGCCGCCGGCTCCCGGCTCAACCAGCGGGAAGCGGTAGCCGCTATCCAGGACCCACGCCCGTCGACGGAGGAGTACTGACACATCGGCGCGGCCCGGACCCGGTTGGGGAACGTGACGCCGTGCAGGATCAACGGGGTGAAGCGTCGGCTCATGCCGGCACCAAGCTCAGGAGCGCTCATGCCTGGAGGAGCTTCTGGAAGCAGTGCGAGTAGGTCTGCGTCTCGTACGGCGGGTAGATGGGGATGCGGGTGTAGCCGGCCTTCTCGTACAACCGGACCGCGTCGGGTTGCCGGTCCCCGGTTTGCAGTAGGAGCCGCTGCGCGCCGAGTTGTACCGCGGCCTGTTCGACGGCCGCGAGCAGTGCGATCGATACGCCCGTGCCGCGGTGGGACGGGGCGACGTACATGCGCTTGAGCTCCAGATCGGCCCGCAGCCAACGCAGCGCGGCGTGGCCGACCGGCAGGCGGTCGCGGGTGTAGGCCACCGCGGTGTACGCAACGGTGTCCGCCTCGACGCCGTTGCGGTCGTTGAACCGGTCGGCGTACCGCACGCGCATCTCCGCGGCCATCGCCGCTCGCAGCGCGACGGCCGCCGCGTCGTTCCAGTCGACGCTCTCGACATGCACCGTCCGCTCGGCATCGTCGACAGCAACCATGAGGGGCCTCCGTCCGAGCCCGTTGGAACCATCGGACTCAAGCCATGGTAATCCGATGGGTTTAGTAGATAGAACCTGTACCGCTCGCACCGTGGCGAGCACGACTCGGCGCGCAGGACGCACCCGATGCGGATCGGGACCTCGCCGTGACCCGGCGCAGGACCTGCGGGCCGCCGTTGTTGCCGAACGCGACGAGGGCACGCCCCCGCGAAGGTTACGGCCGCGTTTCGTCCCGGCGGCCCGCTGTGGGCGGAGCCACGCCCGCAGGTGTGGCGTGGATTGCATTCCCGGCGGATCCGGCGGCGCCAGCGGGCTCGGACCGGCCGCAGAGATCATCCTCACAGCCCTGGAACGCGTTTCCGACATGTTACGTCGCTAGGTTTCGAACACCGACCGGATAAGTGGTCTATTCATGATGTCTACCAGGGACGACGTTCGTGATTGAGCTAGCAGGGATGCGTAAGACCTACCGCTCACGCCGCGGTGAGGTCCACGCCGTCGACGGGGTGGGCCACACCCTAACGGAGGGGGGGGTGTTCTGGGTGGTGGGGGGCGCCGGCCGGGGGGCCAGGTGGGGAGGGGGTGGGG
>NZ_JBEXCY010000138.1:0-30433 GCF_040605515.1 Dactylosporangium sp. NPDC005572
CCCGCCCATTGGGCGGCCGCGGCGCCGTCGTCGCCGGCGACCTCGAGGCGGCGGTGGCCGGCGACGGCGCGATCGTCGTCTGCCTGTTCGACCACACGTCGGTGCACGGCGTGCTCGACCCGGTCGCCGCCGTCCTGCCCGGGCGCACCGTGATCAACCTGACCACCACGACGCCCAACGAGTCGCGCGAGCTCGCCGCCTGGGCCGCTGGCCACGGCATCACGTACCTCGACGGCGCGATCATGGCCGTCCCGGAGATGATCGGCGGCCCGGGTTCGGCGATCCTCTACAGCGGCTCGGCTGCCGCGTTCGACGAGCACCGCGCGCTGCTGGATCTGTGGGGGGCCAGCAGCTTCTTCGGCCCGGACGCCGGCCTCGCGTCGCTGCACGACATGGCGATGCTCGTCGGCATGTACACCATGTTCGCCGGGTTCCTGCACGGCGCGGCCATGGTCGGCGCCGAGGGCGTGCCGGCGGCCGAGTTCGCCGAGCAGCAGGCGCCCTTCCTGGCCGCCATGACCGGTCAGCTGGCCGGCTTCGCCGCGACCGTCGACGCCGGGGAGTACGCCGGTGAGGGCCAGCAGAGCCTGCGCTTCACCGAGACCGCGCTGGCAGCGCTCATACGGGCCACCAGCGACCAGGGCGTCCCGGTGGAGGTACTCCGGCCGGTGCACGACATCGTGCGGCGGCAGATCGCCGCGGGCCACGGTGGCGAGGGCACCGCCCGGATCTTCGAGGAACTGCGGAGCGCCCGATGAGCCGCCCGGACGCGCCGGCCCCCGTCACGGTGATCGGCCTCGGCCCGATGGGCCGGGCGATGGCCGCCACGCTGCTGCGGGCCGGGCACCCCGTCACCGTGTGGAACCGCACCCCGGACCGGGCCGGTGAGCTCGTCGCCGCCGGGGCCACGCCGGCCCGCACACCCGCTGACGCCGTCGAGGCCAGTGGCCTCACCGTCCTGAGCCTCACCGACTACCAGGCGATGTACGACATCCTCGGCCCGGTGGCCGGCGACGGACGGCGGCGCGGCGTCCTGGACGGCAGGACGCTGGTCAACCTCAGCTCCGACACGCCTGAGGAGTCCCGCCGCGCCGCGGCGTGGGCGGCGGCACGGGGCGCGGGCTTCGTCACCGGAGGCGTCATGGTCCCCGCCCCGATGGTCGGGACCCCCGGCGCCTACGTGTTCTACAGCGGTTCCCAGGCCGTGTTCGAGGCGCACGAACCGGTGCTGCGACGGATCGGCGAGCCGAGGTACCTCGGCGCTGACGCCGGGCTCGCCCAGCTGTTCTACCAGGCCAACCTCGACGTGTTCCTCACCGCCCTGTCGAGCCTGCTGCACGCCACGGCCCTGGTCGCCGCCGCGGGCGTGCCGCCCGCCGACTTCCTGCCCGGCGCCATGGGCATGCTCACCGGCATCCCCGCGATGGTCGGCGACGGCGTGGACCTGGCGCGGCAGTTGGAGGCCGGCGAGCATCCGGGCGACCTCAGCACCGCCCGCATGATGGGTGCCACCGCGGATCACATCCTGCGGACCAGCCGGCAGTCCGGCGTCGACGCGGCGTTGCCGGAGGCGGTGAAGTCCCACTACGACCGGGCGATCGCCGCCGGTCACGCCACCAGGAACTGGACGGCGCTGTACGAGGTGATCAAGGGCTGAGGGCCGGGACCGGCGCGGACGGGTGACCAGCCGCCGCGGTCACGCGAGGACCTCGCCGGACAGGTAACCGACGACGTCGGCCAGGTCGCCGGTCCGCGCGTACACCGCGCGCTGGCGTGCGGCGCCCGTGCCCTGCCGGTGCAGCCTTCCCATCAACTCGGTTGCGACGGCGAGGTCGCCGTGCCGGTCGAGCTGCGGGCGCACGATGCCGAACAGGCGGTGCAGGACCTGCCAGGCCGGCCGGTGCGTGCGTTCGACGGGGTCGAGCGCCGGCCCGTCGAGGCCGTCCCGGGCGGCCCGCCAGTGCGCGGCGACGAGCAGCGTGTGCGGTGCCGGCAGCGGCGGCTCGCCGGCCGCGACGGCTTCGAGCGCCGTGCCGACCATCGCGCGGACCAGGGCCGCCAGGAGGATGGTGTCGTCGACGGTGGGGCAGACGTCGCCGATGCGGACCTCAACGGTCGGCACGTGCGCCGACAAGCGGGAGTACCAGTACAGCATCCCCCGGTCGAGCATCGCGCCGGACTCGATCAGCTCGGCCACCAGGTCCTCGTAGTGCGGGTGGGAGAGCAGGTGCGGGGTCGGCCCGACGGTCGGCCACCGCGCCCACATCACCGACCGCCAGCTCGCGTAGCCGGTGTCCCGGCCGCGGTGGAACGGGGAGTTCGTGGTGACGGCGTGCAGGACCGGCAGCCAGGGGCGGAGATGGTTGAGGACCAGGACGCCGGTCTCCGCGTCGTCGATGCCGACGTGGACGTGCACCCCGTTGAGGCCGGGCCCGGGGGTGATGGCGCCGAACTGCTCGGCCATGCGCCGGTATCTCGGCTCGTCGGCGACCGCCGGTTCGGGGCTCTCGAAGGGTCCGCAGCCGATCGGCACCAGCGCCGCTCCGGCCCGGGCGGCGGCCCCGGCGACGGCGGCCCGCATCGCCGCCAGCGAGGCGCGCAGGTCGGACAGCTCGGTCGCGGGCCGGCTGCCGATCTCGATCTGGTTGCTCACGAACTCCCGCGCGACGTGGCCGGGCAGTTCGTCCGGCACCTGCTCGATGACCGCCTCGACGGCGGACACCGGCCGGCGGCTCTCGGGGTCGACGAGCAGGAACTCCTCCTCGACGCCGACGGTCAGCGGGTGCGACCCGGATCGGCCGGCACCGGCTGGTGTCCATTGTGTACGGCTCGGCGGGCCGTCGGCGTGAGCGTGCACAGCGATACGTCTCCCATCGATCGCGGCAACAAGCACAATACAACATACACCACGCGGACCCGCGCGAAGCCGGGTCCCGGCCGTGGTACGGCGCGCGGGTCGCATCGGTGGCCCTCGTCACACCCGCCAGAAACCACACCCGCCATGCGACAAGAATGCAACTCGGCTCACGCGCGGCGCTCGGGCGTCGCCGCCGGCAGGAACGGAGAGGACCGTGCACCGTCGCACCGGATCGCGTCGTCGGCGGGGGCCGGTCAGCATCGGACACAGCCTGGCCGGCGCCGTCGCCCTGGCCTGCTCGGCGAGCCTGAACCTGGCGGTGCCGCCGCCCCCGCCGGCTGCTGCACTGCCGGCCGTGGCCTGGAAGGACCAGGTCATCCTGACCGTCGAGCTGGCGAAGTACGCCGGCGACGGCGCCGACGCGGGCTTCACCGGCGACAACAGTGCCGGGTCCAACGACATCCAGCGGTACCAGTTCGCCCTGGACACCCCGGCCGGGCAGCCGCCCAGGTACCAGGGCTCCGGGATGTTCGGTGGCGACCTCGTCGGCTTCCGCGACCACGTCGGCCACATCAAGGAGCTGGGCGCGACCACGACCGTCATCTATCCGGTCATGGAGGCCGACCGGCAGGAGTTCCTGGGGTTCCTGCCGACCGGCTACGCCGTGCGGGACTTCCGGCGGCTCGACGCGAACTTCCGGACCGGCGGCCAGCCGGCCACCGACTTCTCGGCCTACACCGACCTCGTCGACGACCTGCACGACCCGGCGATCGGCGGCTACCGGGTCAACGTGCTGCAGGACCTGCCGATGGCCGGCACCGGCACCGAGCATGCGTGGTTCACCCCGGAGGCGGCGGCGGCCAACGTCGACCGCTACCGGCGGTGGGACCCGTCCGTCATCGCGAACAACAACGGCGCCGACGGCAGCGGGGCGACCACGTTCGCCGACTCGGTCGTCGTCGACATCGCCGGCACGTTCGACACCGACGCGTTCAGCTTCGCCGACGGCACCGGCGACGGAGACCTCGACGGCGTGGGCGGCAGTCTGCCCGCCGAGGGCGTCGGCGCCGCCTCGTACGGGGTGGTCGGCTACGACAGCTACCTCGGCTACCGGTACGGCCCGAAGCTCAACGGCCGCCCCAACGCCACCGCCGGCAGCGCGACGACCGCCAGGTCCTTCGGCTTTCCGGCTGCGCTGCGCCACAAGTACGGCACGCTCGGCGTCGCGGCGGCCGCGGTCGGCGGCGACCAGCAGGTCACGTTCCGGGTGACCTACGCCGACGCCACGACGACCGACACGACCCTGACCGTCCCCCGCTGGGACCCGGCCGGCGCCCCGGCCACCTACCTCGCCCGGTTTCCCGCGCGGCACACCCGCAGCGGGCCGGTGCAGGCGCCGGTGTACCTCTACAGCCTCCTGCTCGACACCGATCCGACGAAGGAGGTCGTCGAGGTGCGGTTGCTGCCGGGCGCCGGCGCGGCCCGGACCCGGGTCTTCGGCATCAGCGGCCTGCCGGTCACCGCGCCGGCGCGAGCGGACCTGTCCGCCTACTACAACGAGGACGGCATCGCGACGGAGGCCGCACCCGGCGACGGGGACCTCACCGGCAGCACGCTGCTGTTCCCCAAGGAGGGCCTGCTCCGCCCGCTCACCCCGGACGTCGTCGGTGTGTACCCGGCGACCAGCCCGACGACCCCGACCAACGCGAGGTTCGTGGTCGGCCCGGCCGCCCCGGGCCGCGACAACATGGTGCGGGCGGAAGGGCAGGCGGTGGACGTGGTCGACCAGCGGTACCACTACATCCGGCTCGCGGCGTTCGCCACTGGCGGCTCCGCCCGGCCGGCGACGTTCCGGGTGAACTACGCGGACGGCACGACCACCGACACCGTCGTCACGGTCAAGCCGATGACCGCCGCGGCCGACGCCGGCGACGTGCTCGTGCACCAGGGCGACCATGCGCTGCGGCGCACGGCGGGCGGGGCGTGGGTGCGGGACACCGGGGTCCGGCCGAAGGTGTGGGGCTACCAGCTGGCGGCCGACTGGGAGAAGACCGTCACGTCGATCACGCTGCCCGACGATGCCGACGTCCACGTCGTCGGCGTCAGTACCGTCGTCCTGCTCGACTCCGGCTACGGCATGCCGCTGCTCGACCACGCGGACGGGCGATCCACCGGTACCGGGACGTTCGGGGAGCTGGTCGGCACGATGCGGTTCTGGACGGGCCTGGGCGTCGACGGCCTGCGCATCGACTCGGCCCAGACCTACCGCCCGGCCGCGCTCGCCCAGGCCTGCGGCACCTACCGGGCGGTGGACGGCGCGGACCGGTGGCTGCTCGGCGAGGCGGCCGTCCGGGAGCCGGCCAGGTCGCACCCGCTCCAGCAGCCGTTGCCGTGGCAGCCGCGCCGGGAGGCGTACACCAACCCGTCGGGCGGCGTCGGCTTCACCGGGGTCTACGACTTCGAGACGGCCGACGCGCTGCGGGACACCTTCGGCCGGCAGGTGTCGGCCGTCGCCGATCCGGACTGGTCGCTGGTGCGCCGGTCGATCGAGTGGGACGGCCGGTACGAGGAGCCGTGGAACCAGGTGGCGTTCTTCGACGTCTACGAGAACCAGCCGTTCCTCGCGTACGCGGACGGTGCGACGTACGCCGAGAAGCTGCCCCGGATCCGGATGGCGGCCGCGTACCTGTTCGCGATCAACCGGATCCCGATGCTGTTCACCGGCGACGAGTACCTGGTGAACTACGGCGGCACGGAGCCGGCCGGCGCGGACTCCCGGCGGCCCGGCTACCTGTTCTCGCCCGCCGTCGCCGCCGACCCGACGTACCTGGACAACTTCGCGTACATGAAGGCGCTCGTCGCGATGCGCAAGGGTCAGCCGGCCCTGAGCTCGGCCGAGCGGATGACCGCAGACAGCTGGTTCCTGCAGCGCGACGACCTGTTCGGCTTCGTGCGCCGGGCGTCGACCGGCGAGCAGGTCGTGGCGGTGTTCAACAACTCGCCCGATCCGGTGGCGGGTTTCGACGCCCCGCTGCCGGCGGGCGTCACCGGCGGCGGCACGTTCAACTACGTCAGGCGGGCCGGTGCGACGTACGGCGCGGACGACCCGACGGTCTCGTTCCCGCGGCCGGGGACCCTGCGGATCTCGTCGATGGCGCCGTGGGAGGCGAAGATCGTCCAGATCGCCGGGTGACCAGCGCTCAGCCGAGCCCCAGGGCCACGAGCGCGGCGTCGGTGGCGAGGCGCCGACCGGCCTGGGTCAGCCAGTGGCGGGCGTCGGCCCGGGCCGCCTCGAGGCCGCCGGCCAGGGTGGCCAGCTCGGTCACGTCCGCGACGCCCGGCGGCAGCGTGGCCGCGAGCTGACCGACGACGAGGCGCACCGCGACCGTGGCTGCCCGCGCTGCGGCGAGCACGTGGCCGACCAGCTTCCCCTGCCGGGACTGCGGGTCGTACCGGCCCTCACCGGTGATCACGAGGTCCGCGCGGGTGAGCGCGGCCGGCAGCCCGGCCGCCTTGGCGACCACGTGGGCGCCGGACTCGAGCTCGGCGGACCACAGCGCCGACAGGCCGTAGGCGGTACCGCCCGCGGCACCGCAACCCGGGCGGTCCGGGTCGGCGCCGACCACGGTGGCCAGCCGGGCCAGGCCCAGTTCGAGCCGGGCGACCTCGTCGGCCGTGGCGCCCTTCTGCGGCCCGAACTGTGCGGCCGCGCCGAGCGGGCCGAGCAGCGGCGCGTTCACGTCGACGAGGCAGGTGACCCCGCCCGGCGGCGGCTCGATCGTCGGCGGCAGGACGGCCGCGAGCTGGGCCAGGCTGCTGCCGTCCGCGGGGAGCAGGCGCCCGCGGCGGTCGAGCAGCTCGGCGCCGAGGGCGGCCAGCGCGCCGGCCCCGCCGTCGGTGGTCGCCGATCCGCCGAGCGCCACGATGACGCGGTCGGTGCCGGGATGCTGGGTGGCCCCGCGCAGCAGCTCGCCGACGCCGAACGTGCTCGCGCCGAACGGGTCCGGCGCGCGCAGGAGGTGCGGGCCGGCGGCCATCGCCAGCTCGACGACCGCCGTGCCGTCCGGCCGCAGCAGCCACCCGGCCTCGACCGTCCGGCCGTCCGGGCCGCTCACCACCTGCGGGTGCCAGACCGCGGCCGGGCTGGCCGTCGCCAGCACCGCGGCGGTCCCCTCACCGCCGTCGGCGAGCGGGATTTCGATCAGCTCATCGTGCGGACGCACGCTGCGCCAGCCGTCGGCCAGCGCGCGGGCGGCGTCCTGGGCGGAGACGGTGCCCTTGAACGAGTCCGGTGCGAGAACGACCCGCATGTCATGTCTGCCGATTGCCAAGGTGATCCACGACTCGTATCGTACTGCAAACAACATACAACAACCAACAAAAGCCTCCTCAGGCGCCGGAGGGCGTGCATGAACCAACGCAACCTGATCCTGATCGCCGGCGCCGCCGCCGCGGCCGTCGTCGGCAGCACGATCGTGGCCCTGGCCGGCCAGTCGGCGAGCGCCGCGGCGACGACGATCGAGGACACCCGGGCCGGCACCGAGGCCGGGCAGGTGGAGTTCTCGGCGAACTGGCACAAGTGCACGACCACGTGCGAGAAGGCCGCCGACAAGAGCTACCGGTGGACCGACCGGCCGGGATCCGCCGCCACCGTGCGGTTCGAGGGCACCCGGATCACCCTGTTCGGGGTCAAGGAACCGTGGGCGTACATCGCCACCGTCTCCATCGACGGCGCCGCACCGGAGGACGTCGACTTCTACGCGAGCCCGGCCACCGCGAACGTTGTGCAGGTCTTCCAGTCGAAGCCCCTCGAGGAGGGGCCGCACACGCTCGTGCTGACCATGAGCGACCGGCGCAACCCGTCCTCCGCCGGCGGCAACGCGATCACCTTCGACCGCGCCGAGATCACCACCGGCGCCGTCCCGCCGCCGAGCGCGGGACCGTCGAGCTCCGCATCGCCCGAGCTGCGGCCGTCGGCATCGACGCCGACGAGCGCGGCGCCGCCGCCGGTCGGGAACCCGAAGCCCGGCGCCGCCCCGATCACCGGCAACCGTAGCGGACTGACCTGGGCCAGCGGGTACGGCGGGAACACCCAGACACAGCCGAAGTATGACGGCTTCGGCGCCACCCGGGGTCGGGCCCTCGACGTGGCGAAGGTGTTCCCCAACCGTGACAAGGGATGGGAGCTGCTCGTCGGCCCCGGGTCGTTCATCTACAGCAACTTCGCCGACTTCCCCGGACGGCTGGCGATCGCGGTGCCGCTGTACGAGAAGAGCGGCAACCTGGCCCAGTGCGCGGCCGGTCAGTACAACTCGTACTGGGCGACCTTCGGAGCCACGCTGGTCAGCAAGAACCGGGGCGACTCGATCATCCAGCTCGGCTGGGAGTTCAATGCCGGTCACTACTGGCACGGAACCAACACTCAGCAGTGGATCCAGTGCTTCCGCAACGCGTACACCGCGATCAAGTCGAAGGCACCGAACGCGATCATCGACTGGACGATGAACGGACACGGCGTCGATCCGGGCATCTGCGGAAACAGCGCATGGAACTGCTACCCCGGCGACGCGTATGTCGACAGCGTCGGTATTCACGACTACGACCACTACCCGGCCGCGCCGACGGCCGCGGCGTTCGAGGCCCGGGCGAACGCGTCGCACGGCCTCAACACGGTGTACAGGTTCGCGGTGGAGCACAACAAGTGGATGACCGTGCTGGAATGGGGTGTCAACAGCGAACCGTCGAAGCCCGGTGGCCGGGACAACCCGCTGTACATCCAGATGCAGTACGACTGGTTCGCCGCCCACGACGTCCAAAGCGGCGGCAAGCTGATCGCTGAGGCGTACTTCGACGACGACTGCCCACGCGACACAGTCAACGTGCGCTCCACACTCAGCGCCAGCTGCGGCAACGGGAAGAGCGCCGCGCTGTACAACTCGCTCTACTGAGAGCCTGCGACGGGGCCCCGGGCGGCCGCCCGGGCCCCATCGGTCTGCGGCGGGTCAGGCGCGCTTCGTGCAGACCTGCTGGGAGGGCGCGTAGGTCTCCCCGTCGACCACGGCCCACACCTGGTAGCAGTAGTCCTGCGCCGTGTTGAGCCCCTGCATGGTCAGCTTCGTGGTGCCCGGTTCGAGGACCTTCTGCACCGTCACCGCCGCCCCGCGCGGCCCGCCCAGCACCGCGAACTGCACCGCCCCCGCGGTCGGATCGGTCCAGGAAAGCGTGATCGCGACGCCCTCGTCGACGAGCTTGACGTCACCGGGCGCGCCCTCGGTAGTCGACCGTAGTGCGCCGGCACCGCTCGGCAGGACTCCGTCCGGGGGCCGCGTCTGCGGCGCCGCCTTCGGCGACGGCGACTGGGTCTGGCGATCGCCGCCGAGCACGGCGTACGCGCCGGCCGCGCACAGCGCGACGACGGCCGCGACCCCGGCGCTGATCATCCAGACACGGCGGGGGCGGCGTGGCTCGGGCCAGTCGGAGCCGTCAGCGAACGGGCTGAAGCCCGCGTCGTACGCGTCGCCGCCGCGCGGCTCGTCGGTGGTCTCGAACTCGTACGCCGGCTCCGGCCGCGGGTAGCTCCCGAGCGGACCCGTCGTCCGGGGCGGTATCGGGAATCCCAGCACCTCGGCGTGCGCCGGAACATCATGACCCGGCGTGCCGGAGTCGGGCCACACCGGCGCACCAGCGTCGAGGTCGTCGATCGGCGCGGCGCTCGTCCAGTGGTGTACCACGCGTCCCTCCTGGGTCGGGTCGTCGAGTCCTGGCGATCGCGTCAGGATTTCGGACGGGGTGTCGATGCCGGACGCCGGATCGCCCGCCTCGGGCGGCGCCACGTGGTGCCGCAGTCCGATCGGGGCCGGCGACACCGGGGTGCCGCCGCCCGCCCGGTGTCGCAGGATCGCAGCGAACATGCCGGCGTCGGGATGGCGCTCGGCCGCGTTCCTGCGCAGGGCGCGGTCCAGTTCCAGTTGCAGCCACGACGGGACGTCCGGCCGCGGTACCAGGGGTGCGTGTTCGAGTTCGGACGGCGGTCGTCCGGTCAGCAGATACCACATCGTCGAGGCGAGCCCGTACAGGTCGGCGGCGGGTGAGTATCCGTCGCCGTCGAGCACCTCGGGGGCGAGGTGGTGCACGGCCGTCGGGTCCTGGTGCTCCGCCGTGGGGTCCGACCAGGCCCGTGCGACGGGGAAGTCGGCCAGTGCCGGGTTGAAGGCGACGGACAGGATGTTGGACGGCTTGACCGCGCCGTGGACGAGGCCCGCGTCGTGGGCGGTCTGCAGCGCGTCGGCGATCGCCTCGCCGACCTCGATGACGGCCTCGACCGGCAGCGGCCCGTCCGTCTCCAGGATCCGCGCGTAGGAGCCCGCGCTGCTGTGTTCCATCACGACGTACGGCAGGCCGGCGTCCGTCACGCCGGTGTCGAGGATTCGCACCAGGTGCGGGTGGCTGCCGGAGAGCAGCACCGTCGTCTCCAGTTCCCGTTCGTAGCCGGTGCCCGCCTGTTCGGCGGCGTCGACGTGCAGCACCTTGATGGCCACGTCGCGGTTGGGTCTGCGCTGTTGCCCGTGGTACACCGTGGAGCGCGCGCCCCGGCCGATCAGCGTCAGGTTCTGGTAGCCGGGAATTTCCGGAGCGGGTGGCATTGAGGTCATGGTCGCGTCCGTTCGGATGCGGGGAGGCCGATGCGGGGATGCCAGAGTATCGGAAACGACACAGTTAATACTTCATCGTAGCGCGTCAGGGCGTTGCCATGGTGAGGTGTGTCGTATGACGCACAGCCGGATCGCCGCTGGCACCGACGACCTCGCCGCGCTCACCGAACTCGCCCAGGCACTGCTCGCACCGGCCGTCGAACGGCTCAGCCGCGGTTACGCGAGGCTCGTCGCCGCCTTCGCGCGACAGCCCGCCGCGGTCCCGCACGAGCGGCACCGGGCGCTGGCCGGCGCCGTGGAGCGACAAGCCGAGGCGGCGATGCGGGCATTGGTCCTGCGGTCGTACCCCGGGCACGCGGTCGTCGGCGACACCGTCGGCACCGCGGAACCGGACGCCTGCACGTGGGTCCTCGACGCGGTCGACGGCACCGGCGCGATGATCCGCACGGCCCGTGCGGAGGCCCTCGGCGCGACGCTGCCCGACCCGGCGCCCGCATTCGCCGTCACCGTCGCCGTCCTGTGCGGCGACCGGTCCGTCGTCGGCGTCGTCGGGCAGCTGCGCCCGCACGCCGGAGGACTCGCCGTGGCGCGGGTCTGGACGGGTGCCTTGGGCCGGCACACCACATGCGACACTGCGCCGGTGTTCCCCGGCTCGGCCGCCGGTGTTGCCGCGGCGACGCTGGCGAGCACCGCGCCCGAGGTCATGTTCGGAACACCCCGGGCGTGGGCGACGTTCCAGGCGCTGCGCGACCGCAGCGCGGCGCACGTCGCCGACCAGAACTGCATCGGCTTCCTGCGCCTGCTCGGCGCGGGCGTCGAACTGGCCGTCGAGCGCGACCTCGATCTCTCCGACGCCGCCGCGTTGATCCCGATCCTGCAGGGCGCCGGCATCGTGGTCACCGACCACGACGGGCACCCGGTGCGATTCGAGCCGGCGGCCCGCGCCGGCGAGTACGCGTTGCTCGCCGCCACCCCGGCCCTGCACGCCGAGGCCCTCGCGGTGCTGCGAGCCGGCCTGGGAGACGACGAGAACGACTTCCGCTTCCAGCTCGGCCTGCACCAGGAGTACACCCGCAAGTTTCGCGGTGATGAGTGAGGCTTGCCTACGAACGGTTGGTGCACACCTGTTCCGACCGGGCGTAGTCCTCGGTGCCGAGGATGGCGACGACCTGGAAGCAGTAGTCCTGGCGGGGATCCAGGCCGTCCAGGACCAGCTTCGTACTGCCCGGCCGGAGCAGCCGCCGCACCGTCGCCTCTGCCCCGCGCGGGCCACCCAGCACCGCGAACTGCGCGGCACCACCTGCCCGGTCCGTCCAGGTGATGGTGATCGTCGCGCCCCCGTCGGCCAGTCGAACGTCGCCGGGCGCGCCGCGTTGCGCCGACGGAGTGCCGCTCGGTGGCGGTCCGGTCGCCGGAACGGAGGCGTCCGCCGTGACGGACGCCGTGCCGCTCGGAGCTGGGCTGGCCGCCGGGTTGGCAGCCGTGGCAGATGAGCCTGGACCGGCCGCCTGGACGGAGGCATCCGCCGTCACGGACGCCGTCGGCGCCGCCCCCTGGTCGGTGGAGCCGTCGAACACGCCACTGACGACGAGCGCCATGGCGACCATCGCGACGACGGCCCCGACGACCAGCGGCCATGTGCGCCGCTGCGCCGGTCGCTCGTCCCACGCGGCGGCACCGTCGAACGCCGGGTCCGGCAGCCGGTCGTCGCGCCGCCGGGCCGGCTCGCCGCCGTCCGCCGGCCGGTGCGGGGCGGCCGGCGTCGCCGGCGCGACCGGTATCGGCGCAGCGACCGGTATCGGCGGGAACTCGGGCTGGTCCTCCTCCGGCGCCGCGGTCGTGGCGGTGGCCGGGCGGGCCGCAGCCGGTTCAGCGAACCTGTTGCCGGACCGCGCCGTCATCCCGCCCAACCGTTCGCGCAGCGCCTCGACGAACTGCGTAGCGTTCTCGTGCCGCCCGCCCGGCTCCTTCGCCATCGCCCGCACGAGCTCGCGCTGCAACCACAGCGGCACGTCACGCCGCGGCACCGGGGGAGCCTGCTGCGTACGGATCAGGTCGGCCACGTCCGCCGGACTGCGCAGCTCCGCGTCCGGCGCGCCGAACGGCGGCCAGCCGGCCAGCAGGTGCCACAGCGTCGCCGCCAGGCCGTAGAGGTCCGTGGCGGGCCCGACCGGCGCACCGGACAGCGCCTCCGGCGCCGTGTGGTGCAACGTCATCGGGTCCATGGTGAACGGGTCCCGGCCGGGCGCGGCCCGAGCGAAGGCGAAGTCGGTCAACGCCGGGCCGGCCTCGGCGAACAGGATGTTGGACGGTTTCACGCCACCGTGCACGACGCCGGCGTCGTGCACGAGCACCAGGGCCTCGGCGACCTGCGTCCCGATCTCGACGGCGTCGTCGATCCGCAGTGGACCGCGACGGCTCAGCTCGTCCAGGTAGGAGCCGTCACGGCAGTACTCGGTGACCACGAACCGCCGGCCGTCCGGGGTGGTGCCGACATCGAGGACGGGGTGGATCGACGGATGGGCGGGCAGCGCCACCGGATCGTCCGGATCACCGTCCGTCACGGCCAGTACCTTGACCGCGACGAGCCGGTCGGCCCGCACGTGCTCGGCGCGCAGCAGCACCGAACCGGCGCCCTGCCCGACGACGGTGAGTCCGCGGTAGCCCGGGATCTCGATCGCGCCTTCCCCTTCGAGCATCGTCACTCCGGCACGCTCATCCGGCACCACCGAGGCGGTACGGGGACATCGCGTAGGTACCGAAGTACGGATACGGGATGACCCGATGATGCGTCCCGCCGCTGCCCGTCTGCTCGTAGCCGTAGTAACGGGTCATCGTCGTGTCGGTCCAGCGTTCGAACAGCACCACGTGGCCACGCGCGCCCGGCGCCGTGTTGATCAGCATGTCCCCGGGCTGCAGATCCTGCTTCGTGATGAGCGTCGACCGTGCCGCCAGCCCGGAGGTGTTCAGTCCCGGACCCTCCAGGCCCAACGCCATCGACACGTAGCCCGAGCAGTCGCGCCGATATCCCTGGAAGTACGTGGCCGGATCAACACTGGACAGGTACGGAACCGGACCACCCGACCATGCGGTCAGCCACGACTGCGCCCGGCTGAACACCGTGCCGGCTGCGACACACGCGTCGGGGTCCGGCGCCGCGGTTGCCGTGCTAGCCGGGCAGACGGTCAGGCATTGCTGAGCGTCGGCCGGGGGCGTCGACGAATCGCCCGCGACCTCGTCGGGTGCCGATGCCGTCCAGTACCGCTCGACGAGTCCGGCGCCCAGCGTCTCCCAGCGTGCGTATGCGTCCGGATGCGCCGAACGCTGCACGGCTTGGGCGGCCTCGGTGAGGGGAATCGTCGCCCATCCCGGCACCTGCAGCAACCGTTGCACGAATGCGGTCGTCGACTTCACGGGATCCGCGGCGACGTCCGAACCGTAGATGGAGACACGTTGCTGGAACAGCCCGATCGAGTCATGGTCGAGCTGTTCCAGCGAGTTGTGCAGGCTCGACTCCTGCATGGCGGTCGCGACGGCGATGACGGCGGCACGCCGGTCGGCCGGATGGATCCCCTGCGTCGTCGATACGATCGTCTGCGCGTTCGCGAGCTGCTCCGCGTCGAGCTCGACGTTCTCGACGGTGCCGCCGGGCCCGCCGGGCACGCAGGAGGCGATGATGCCGCCGCCGGCCGCGCCGCCGCTGTCGGCGCCGAGTGCACCACCGATGCCGGCGATCATGAGCGGCACCGAGAAGCTGGACCAGACGCCGATCACCAGCAGCCACCGCATCCTCATGTGGGGGCCTCCGCCTTCAGTGCCGCGTTCGTGTCGAACAGTGGTACCTCCAGCGGGGTGCGCACGGTCGTCACCTTGAACACCCGGTCACCGACCATCCACACCGCACGGCCGGTGCGTTGCCGGGCCCAGCCGGACACCCAGTCACGGGCGATGTCGGTGAGCCCGACCAGTTCGGCGAGCTCGTCGGCGATCGTCGGGTCCTGGGCGAACATCACCTTGGTGTCGCACAGGGCCATCATGTCCTTGGCGATGGCCACCTCCTGGCTGCCGGCGGCGCCGACGCTGAGCAGGTCGCTCGGCTTGTGCGCGACGATGACCTGGATCTCGCCGTCGTTGCGGGACAGCCGAAGGTCCGCGTCGAGCGACTGGACCGCGCCGACGCCGAGGCGCATCTGCCGCCAGACCTCGTCCCGGACCACGATGGTGATCTCGCCGGGCCGGCGCAGGTCCGTCATCGCCCGCGACCAGGAGTTGACGCAGGCAAGCGCGACGCCGACCACCTCGTCGCCGAGGTCGTTGAGCCGTCGCAGTGACAGGGACTGGATCGGTGAGTTCCAGTCGAGCCGGACCGTGGTCTGCGCGTCGAACAGGCCGGCGAGCGCGCCCCGGACGAGCGTGCCGAGGGCGTCGGTGCTCTGGCGGGTGGCGTCGACCATGCGCTGGACACTGGAGTACCGGCACTGCTCGGCGAGCTCGGCGGTCGGGCGCGCCAGCGCGTGGTACACCTCGGGGATCGTCACGGCCCGCAGCTGCCCGCCGCCGCGCGACCAGCCCGACAGCTCGGCCACGACCGTGGCCAGCGCGCTTTCGTCCGACGGTGACGCCGTGATGCCACGCACGCCGATCAGCGCCTTCAGCAGCACCACCCATCGGGCGAAGATCAGTGCCGCGCGTGCCTGGCGCTCCACAGTGGAGAGCTTGTCCCAGCCCTGGCCGAGCGGCCCGAGATCGAGCGGATTGATCCGCACGGGCAGCCCGAGGCCCAGCGAGATGGGTTCCACGCCGACCGCTTGGCACAGCGGCTCGTACTCGCCCTTGACGTCCCCGGCGACCAGGACCCGGGCCCCGAAGAGCATCATCCGCAGCAGCAGCGCCTTGACCGTCGTCGACTTGCCCTGCCCGGGCTTGCCGAAGAAGATCAGGTTGGGGTTGGTGACGATCTGGTTGAGCACCCAGCCGACCGGGTCCACGTAGAACCCGCCGGCGGTGAGGGCGTCGTAGCCGATCAGCGCCCCCGTCGGCGGCAGGCCGTTGGCGGTCAGCAGCGGGAAGACACCGCCGATCTCGGCGGTCGACGCGCGGTAGACCGTCAGCGGAGCCGCGACCGGCGACCAGCCATGGCCGGGCCGGGGGTGGCCTCTCGCGGGTGCCGCCGGGCGGATGAGCGCCGCCTCCTCGCGGTGGCGGTCGCGGTCACCTTTGTTCTTCGGCGGCGCGGATGGCAGCTCGCCACCGAAGTCGGTCACCAGCTGCGGCAGGGAACGCCCGCCCGGGCCGCGACGGCCGGCCATCAGCCCCAGCTCCGCGACGGCAGGCCGACGCCGAGCGGCAGGCACGCGGCGACGAAGCCGGAGTCCTGGGCCAGCTCGAGGCGGAGCAGGCGGAAGTGACAGGCCCGCGCGGTCGCCTCGAGGTTGGCGGCGTGGTCCTCCACGGGCCAGCTGGACGGCACGGTGACCGCCACCGCGCCCGCCACCCTCACCATGGTGTGACCGGCCACCACCTGGCTTTCATGCGCCGCGATCTCCGCCTCCCGCCGGTGGTGAGCACGTCCGACGCGGAAGCCGCGCTGCCGGCGCACCTCCGCCGACATCTCCGCGCTCCACAGGTCGCGTTCGACCTGCCGGCTGGCGCTCGCCGGGTTCTGTGGTTCGTAGTGCAGGGCGAGCGTGCGCCGCTCGCCCGGTTCAGCCGGGGCGAGCATCCGGGCGAGCGCGCCGACCCGGGTGGGCAGTTCCGGCAGCAACAGCGTGTAGCTGACCGTCGTGAACGAGTCGTGGGTGTAACTGCGCGGCGCCGGTGGCGGGGCCGTCACCGGTCCGGCCGCGCCGACCGGGACACCCGTGACCGTCGGCAGCCCGCGCGCCTGCTCCTGACGCGCCCGTTCCAGCGCGGGGGTCTCGGCGAGGTTGTATCCGATGCGGATGGCGGCCGCGACGTCCTCGGTGTGCAGCCACCGCACCCCGGTCACGCCCAGACCACGCAGGTGGTTCTCGATCTCCTGCAGATGCCGGTACAACACCCGCGCCCGGCCTTCGACACCTCCGCCCGCCTGCTGAGCGGTCCGCCGAATCCGTGTCTCGGACACACCGACCGTCACGTACACCTCGTGGCGTACCGCGGCCGCCACGACGGCCTGCTCGAGCTGGCGACTGATCTCCCGCACGACATCCGGTGCCAGCGGGGAGATGTTGTCGGCGACCCAGGCCGCACGCTCGGCACCGTCGTCGGGCACGGTCCGGATCAGGATCGAGATCCGCGACACCTGCTCGCCCCGGGCCGCGGCGGCGAGCAGCCCGCCGAGCTGGTCGGCATAGGCGTTGCGGGTCGCGTCGTCCACCGCGCCGAGACCGGGATGGGTGATCTGCGCCACGGACGACCACTGCAGGGCCCGCGGATCCTGAATGACGCAGACCCGCTGCAGCATCGGACCGAACGGTGGCCCGTCGTGCAGCCGAAGCCCGGCGATGCCCCCCGGAAGATCGAGAGCCGCGAGCTCGCGGCGTGACGCGAGCCCTGTCGACGCCATGGAGCGCCATCTCGACCAGCCCATCACACGCCCCCACAGGTAGAGATAGAGATCAGCGAGCCAGCGCACCGCCGGCCGCCCGCGCACCGGCAACGCGACGAGGAGGACCGCCAGGGTCGACACCGGCAAGACCTTGAAGGCGAACGCCCATGCCCCGTCACCCACCGCGAGCACCACCGGCAGGATCGCCAGGCCGCACAGCACGGCCTGCCAGCCGGTGAGCCCCATGAACCAGCCGTAGCGCTCGCGTCGCCACCCGCTGTAGGCCCGATCGCTCGCGGGCGCCATCGAACTCATGGCCGGGCCTCGCTGACACTCAGGGCGTCAGCCACGGGCGGCACGGCCGGTGGACGGACGGCCGGCGGCGAGGCGGTGGTCGGCCCCACGGGCCGTGCGTACGGCCGGCCCGCGGCCCGCCCGGGTCCTGCACCGCCGGAGCCGGACTGCGGTTCGCGGCCGGCGCCGTATTGATCGTTGCCCGGCGGCAGCGCGGTGGGTCGCCCGGAACCGCGTGCCGCGCGTGGGTCATCTGCGGCAGCCGATCCGGAGAGCGCGCGAGGCTCCGCGGTGTGGTCGGCTTGGGGCGCGCGGGCATGCGGTCGGCCTCCGCCGCGGCCACCCGAGGCGACATGCGTCGCGGCCATGGCGAGTCCGGCGGCGAACCGGGCGTCGACCACCTCCTCGGCCGCGCCGAGGCTGCTCCGCCCGGCCTGTCCGCGGGTGCCCGACCGCGAGCCGGACGACCCGCCGCCGAGCGTTCGCTCGAAGTAGTCACGCGTCGCTGAGCCTGACGGGGTGCGCGGGTCGACGAATGCGAGCATCCGATGGATGCCGAGGGGCGCCAGCGGCGAGATCAGCAGGACGACGGATCCGATGAACACGCGGATCGTCTGGTCCTCGCCGTTCTCGACGTTCATGAACGCGAACCCGATGACGAGGAGCAGCGCCGAGCCGGGTGGACCCAGGGCGGCCGCGCCGAGCACCCGGGCGACGCCGGGCAGCCAGGATCGGCCGAAGTCCGAGAGCCGGCCCGCGGCCATGATCGTCAACAGGCAGGCGCCGAGCGGGATGACGAGCTGGTGGACCAGGTATGCGATGAGATAGAGGACGGCGGCGGGCAGCAGGAGCATCATGCCGACGACGCCGAGCAGCACGGCGCCGGCCTCGTCACCCACCTCGGACCATGACTTGACCTTGTCGCTGACACCGAGCCAGCCGTTGGTGACGCCACCGGCCTCAAGGATGCCGTCGGCGAGCTCACCGCTCGCCTTGACCGATTCGGTGAGGAACCAGATGCCCATGGCGCAGACGATGGCGTACTCGGCCAGTCCGACCATCAACCGGCCGAAGCCGCCCTCTGACCGGGTTACCGCCCGAGGGATCTGCAGCATCGCCATCAGGAGCGCGATGATCGTGCCGAGGGAGGTGGTCAGCGTCATGACGTCGTGGAACGGCCCCGACTCCGCCGGGTTGACCATCAGATCGGCGATGGTGTGCTGGGTGTTGAACAGTCGGAAGGCACCCGTCAGGATGTCGACCGACATGCCGTACATGGCCATCAACAGGCTGTCGAAGAAGTTCTGTGCCGCGTCCTTGGCCGCGTCTGCCGCGGCCCCCCACGGGGTCCAGATCAACACAGCCGACATGTCAACTTTCACGGCTGACCACCCTCCATCCCGCGCGGACCGAGTCCGCGCTGCCCGGCCAGGCCGACGGTGCCGGTGCGGGCTGCGCCCGTGGCCCGATCCGCCATTGCCCGTTGACCCAGACCATGCGCTGGCAGTCTCCGACGCCGGCGCGGCCGACGTTGGCGGCGGTGATCACGCCGTGGCCGAGGACGCATGCGACCACGAAGTCGGGGCCGACGGTGCCCTTGATCTGCCCCATGACGACCCGGTATGTCACCTGCGCCGAGGCGGCCGCGTCAGCCCCGCCCAGGTGCTTGATGATGTCCTTGACGCCGACCATCGGCGTCCAGTCGGCCACGTCGACCGCGCCCGCCACCGCGGCGGCGGCGTAGACCTCCCGCACCCGGTTCGGGTCGATGGTGCTCATCGCGGCCTCGTCGATCGCCGCCAGCTGGCCGAGCGCGCCCTCCGGAGTGTGCGGGAAGCCGGTCGCGAACGGCGGGCCGCCCGGTGTGACTGGCACAGCTGGCGCGGGAACGCCGATCGGCGGTCCCGCGGTCGCCACGACAACCGGTTGTGGCTGCGACGCGGACTGCGGCAACGTCAGCATCGGCGCCGCGGCCAACTCGTCCTCCCGCGCCTCTTGCGAGACCTCGCCCGGCTTGGGCTGGGCGCCGGCGGCCGGCGTCGATCCGCCCGCCGCCGGCTCCGTTCCCGGGCCGGTGTCGCCCGTTCCGAACGAGGTCACCACCAGGAAGCCGAGGAAGCCCAGCACCGCCACGGCGGTCACCGTGATGACGGCCAGGAACGCGGCCGCAGCCGCGCGGCGCTCGCCGTTCACCACGGCCTCACGGCCAACGGGCCCGGAATACCTTTCAGCACCCCGAAAATCGTGCCGAACACCAATGAGCCCACGATGACGTTGCGCAGCCAGCGCTGGCCTCTCTCGGTCGAGCCATGGTGCCGGGCCAGATGGCCATATGCCATCATGCCGATGGCGGTGAACCCGGCGCCGATGAGGCAGCCGAGAACCGTCCAGGTGACGGCTCCGAAGATCGCGTTTATGTGGGTCACTGTGTGCCGTTTCTGCGCGTTATGGGACCTTCGTGAACTGCTGGATGATTTCGTAGATCGTGCCGAACAGGATCGCGAGGATCACCGACCCGCCCATCATCTGCTGGCCCCTGGTGCTCCACCCCGAGTTGTTGGTCAGCTTGCCGCCGGCGAGTGTGCCGATGCCGCCGACTCCCATCGAGATGACGAGTCCGAGCGCCCCCCACTTGATCCAGCTGATCAGCGTGTTCGCGCTCTCCTCGACGCCGGGCGTCGGCGCCTTCGGGTCCGGGTTGAAGGGCTCGTAGGCGAGGAGATACCGCGGAAGATCCTCAAGGGGCAGTCCCAAGCGGTGGAACTCGATCAGGAACTGGCTGAGCATCGTCGTCCTCCAAGTGCGTTCGTCACCCGCGCCGCAGCCAAGCGGCGCGGCGGCGCGGTGGTTCCGCCGAAGTGGTCGTGGGCCTCGCGCCGGTGACGGCGCGTAGCAGCGAGGCGGCCGCGCGCATGGAGGCCGGTGGTGCCTGACGGGTGTTCCAGCCGGCCACCGCAGCCTCGTCGGTCGACTCGACGAACAGGGTTCGCCGCCGATGCTGGGCCAGTCGCCGCCCGATCGCCGGGACGATCGCCGGCGGCCACGCGGGCGCGCCGACCACCACAGCGGCGTAGAGCGGCACCAGCCCGATCGTCGCGATCGCATCCTCGTAGCGGGCGACCGTGCCCTCGGCGAGGGCGACCGACCCGGCGCTCGGGCGCAACACGAGCACCGGAAAGGTGGACGAGCCGGTGCACCACAGCAGGGGCGCCGGCCGGGCGCCGGTCGCGAGCAGCGACCAGACCTCCCAGCCGACATCGACGATCGTCACGTCGAAGCGGTTGTCGTCCGCGCCGATCCATGCGGCTGGCAGCGGAACCTGCTGCACCGCCAGCGGTGCGTCGGTCGCGGCGATCCGCCGCACGGCGACGGTTCCGCGTTTCAGGGCCCGCGTCGCCGGTCGAACTCCCGCCCTGCCGTGCGTTCCGGGAACCGAGCGGCCTTCCACGCCGCACACGCCGGCCAGGCCCGAGCGGGCCGGATCGGCGCAGTCGAGCAGCAGGACGCGCAGGCCCGCGGCGGCTGTCGCGTCGGCGAGCGCCAGCGCGATCCCGGAGGCACCCGATTGCGAGTGCGCGCCGAGCACCGGCACGACGACACCGAGGCCGAACGCCGTCGGGTCGAACGCGCCCGGCCGTGGCGCCGCGGCGTCGGCGCGGCCCGTGCCGCGGCGCACCTCCACGGTGGTCATCGCGACCGTCCGCACATCGACACCGTGCCACCTCGAATCCGTGTACTACCTGGAGTATGTAGATTGTTCGAAGTTGTTGTCAATGCTGTCACACTAGATACAACAAACGATTTACTGCTACCGTCGTGCCGACGACGATGTTTGGAGCCCACATGAGCGACAACTCCAGGGACCCCAGTGACCTGCTGCTGTCGATGATGGTCGTCGGGGCGACCGGAGGCGGGGTGCTCGGCGGGCTGTTGTGGCTCGCGGGGCAGCTCTCGGCCGTCCTCCGCGGCAACGGCTGGCCGGACACGACACCGCGTGACATCCTCGGCATCCTGATCGCCTGGGTGCGCTCCCCGGGGGATCCCGCTCAGGCCTGGCCGGAGGCGGTGTCCGGCCTCATCGGCCCGCCGTGGCTGGTCTACGTGATCTTCGCCGCGCTCCTGATCCCCACCGCCGCCCTTGCCGTCGTGGTCATCCGGTTCGCGCTGAACTGGCGGAGGCGGCGCGGCTTCCGCATCGGCCGGCTCGGGTTCGCCTCCGGCTGGGAGATCCGCCGGCTGCTGGGCCGCAAGGCCGTCCTCAAGCGGGCCAGGTTCACCCGTCCCCAGCGGGCCGCCGACCCGGACCTGCGACCGGAGGACGTCGGATACTTCCTCGGCCGCGACGTGCGGTCCCAGCGAAAGCTCTACAGCTCCGTCGAGGACTCCGTGCTCGTCCTCGCGCCGATCCAGCGGGGCAAGGACGCGCACTTCGTTACGCCCCTCACCATCGACGCACCCGGGGCCTGCATCGTGATCTCCACCCAGTTGGAGTCATTCACCACCACCTACCCGGCCCGTTCGCGGATGGGCAAGGTCCACCTCTTCGACCCGCAGAACCTGACCAGCCTGCCCGGCCGGATCCGGCTCTGCCTCGTCCGCGGGTGCGAGAACCCGAACGTCGCCGACGACCGGGCCGCCGTGCTCGCCAAGTACGCCGGCTACCTCCCCGGCCAGGAGAGCAGCTTCTTCGCCGCCACGGCGGTCATCGTCATCCTGCGCTGCTATCTGCATGCCGCTGCCCTGCACGGGCGCAACATCTCGGACGTGGTTCGCTGGGCCCGGGACCCGAACGATCCGGAGCCGCTGGACCTGCTGCGGCAGGCGGAGTCCGCAGGGGTCGCGGCGGCCGGCTGGGCGGCCGAGCTGGAGAGTCTCCTCGCCGCAGACGTGGCGAGCCGCAGCGCGATGTGGACCGCGGTGACGGGATCCCTGCGATTCCTCTCCGACCCGGCTGTGCTCAACCAGTTCTCCCCGGACCCCGACGAGGTCTTCGACGTCGCGGAGTTCGCCTCCGGACGCAACACCCTCTACTTCCTCGGCAAGGAGACCGGCGCCAACCCGATCACGCCCGGGACGCACATCCTGATGGAGTCGATCTGGCCCCAGATGCGCATGCTCGCCGCCAAGATGCCGGGGGGCCGGATCGAGCCGCCGGTCACCGTCGAGGTCAACGAGGCCGGCTACATCGCACCGATGAGCAGCCTGCCGCGCTTCATGGGCCTGGTCGGCAAGTCCTCGATCGCCATGCACGTCTACGTCCGGTCGCCGTCGCACGTCCGGGAGCGTATGGGCGCCGACGCGCTGAAGACCATGTGGGACAACGCCGCAGTCCGGATCGTGCTCGGCGGCGGCGGCAACTTCGACGACCTCGAAGAGGTCTCGAAGCTCCTGGGCGACGTCCGGCGTCCGTCGTGGGTGACTGACGCGGGGAACACCTCCAGTCTCAGCCGCGTCCTGACCGCCGAGGAGATCCGCACGATGGACTTCGGCCGGGCGGTCGTCGTCGGCCGCGAGGCCCGCCCCGTCGAGGTCAGCCTCACACCGTGGTGGCGCCGCAGGGACGGCAAGGCGATCGGCGATGGCAAGCGGCAGGTCGATCAGCTCATCCTGGAGCACGCCTCGGCCGCGCCGGCCACCGACCGCGTCCGCAACTACGTGCGGACGGCCTCGAACGTCCGCCGCATCACCCGGATCTGAGGAGTACTGCGTCGATGACGACCACACAGCGTCGACAACCGCGCCGGCTCGGCGCCTACGTCACCGTGGGCACGGTTGTCGCCGTGCTCGCCGCGGCCGTGCTGACCTTCTTCGGGCTCGGCGCGTTCGACCGGGCCGTGGCCGCGTACACGCCGTCGGCCTGGATGTTCAGCCGCGCGATGGGCGAGCTCGGCCGGGTCAACGGCCTCACCGCCAAGGTGGACACCCGGGTCAAGCTGGAAGGCACGACCGGGCACCACGTCGAGGTCAGCCACACCGACAGCCTGCTGCTGTTCCGTGACGTCGAGACCGGCAAGGTGTCGGCGCTCGACCTCACCACCCTGCAGATCTCGGTATCGCTGCAGACGACGCCGGGGGAGGGCGTGCAGGTGTACGTCCACGGGCAGGTCGCGTACGTCGTCGACCGTATCCATGGCGAGGTGCGCCAGATCAACCCGACGACGCTCGCCCCGATCGGCCCGTCCGTCCAGCTGCCGCCCGGCCTGCGCGGCGGCGAGTTCGACGCCGAAGGCCGGCTTTGGCTCGCCGTACCGGCCGAGGGCACGGTGATCGCGGTGACCGCCGCGGCGAAGAAGGACACCCCGCCGGTCGTGCAGCCCGCGCCGGTTGCCCAGCCGAGCCACGACCTGGCGGTGTCGGTGCTCGACAAGGGTGTCGCCGTGCTCGACCGGACCGACCAGAAGCTCATGACGGTCCGCGACACGAAGGTCAGCAGCACGACCGCGGTCGTCCTTCCCGGTCCCGCGGTCGTCGCGCTCCGCACCACCGGCGAGCAGGTGCCGGTCACCGTCCCGGGCAGCCGCAAGGTGGTCGTGGTCGATGCGTTCGGCAAGGCGCAGACGTTCACCGTGCCCGGCAGCGGCGGCGGCCTGCGCCCGGCGGTGGCCTGGTCCGGTCGTTTCTACGTCGCCGACACCGGGACCGGCGAGGTGTTCGTGCTCACCGCCACCGGTGCGCTCGCCGGCGACCCGATCCGGTTCCCCAGCAAGACCGACATCGAGCTGCAGGTCCGCGACGGCCAGCTCTACATCAACGCGGTGGACGGTTCGACGGCGCTCGTCGTGGACGCCAACCACAAGGTGTCCCCGGTGACCGACAAGTACCCGGACGACGTCGCGGGCGGTCAGCCCCCGGCCCCCGTGCCGACGACGGCGCCCCCGACGACCCAGCCCCCGACGACCCAGCCCCCGACGACGAAGCCCCCGACGACGCAGCCACCGACGACGCAGCCACCGGCGCCCAAGCCGCCGGCGCCGACGACGAAGAGGCCGGGACCGCCGGCGACGACGCAGCCGCCGGTCATCCCGCCCACGACGCAGCCTCCGGCGACGACGCAGCCTCCGGCGACGACGCAGCCTCCGGCGACGACGCAGCCGCCGGTCGCCACGCCGACCGCGACCGCGCCGGTCCCGACGGCGACCGCACTGCCACCGGGCGCCCCCGCCACCGTCGTCGCCACCGGCGGTGACCGCAAGGTCCACCTGACCTGGGGGCCCGCGGCCGACAACGGCTCGCCCGTCACCGGGTACGCCGTCGTCGACGGCACCGGCGCGCCGATCCGCGACGGCGCCGGCAACCCGGTCGTCGTGTCGGCCACCACCCGGACCTACGAGGTCGGCGGCCTCACCAACGGCACCGCGTACACGTTCGGCGTCCACGCCGTCAACGCCAAGGGCAACGGCCCGGTGACCCGCTCCCAGCCGGTCACACCCACGGCCGAGGTCCCCGAGCCGCCGACGGCCGTCACGGCCACCGCGAACAAGGACGGCACCGTCACCGTGAGCTGGCAGGCGCCGGGCGGCGCCGTCGCCGGCTACCAGATCACCGCGCACGGCCCGAACGGCCCGATCGTGACCTGGCCGGTCCCCGCGGCACCGCTGGCCTTCACCGCCCCGGCCGGCACCCTCGCGTTCGGCACCCAGGTCGCCTTCAGCGTCGTTGCCGTCGACGACAAGGGCGCCGTCTCCCGCGCGTCGACGCTGTCCAGCCCGTCCGTCACGCCCTTCACCGCGCCCGGGGCCCCCGCCAACCTGCGCGTCACGACCGCCGGAACCACCGGCCAGGTCGACGTCGCCTGGGACGCTCCCGCCGCCAACGGCAGGGCGATCAGCCGGTACAAGGTGAGCTACAACGGCACGACGGTCGACGTGACCGGCGCGACCACCTACCGGATCACCGGCCTGCCCGGCGGCGCCTCGGTCAGCGTGACCGTGGTGGCGGTCAACGACGCCGGCGACGAGGGTCCGCCGGCCGGCCCGCAGGTCGCCCAGACGATGGGCCAGCCGAAGCTCACCCTCACCACGCAGGATCAGGGCTACACCTGGGTCCGCGTCAACTTCGCCGTGGACGCCGGCGGCGGCACCGTCCGCTGCGGCCTGACCCTGCAGGGCAAGCCGACGAAGGAGGGCAACTGCAACAGCATCACGCAGGGCGAACTGCAGCCCGGCACGCGGTACGCCGGCACCCTCACCGTGACGAACGAGGCCGGCCGGGCCGAGCACCCCGTCACCTTCCTCACGAACTCGCTCGGCGGCACGGTGCACTGCGTCGGCAACGACGGCTACTGCGACCGCGGCATCGGCATCTACTCCGCGCCGAAACAGGACACCGGCGCCGCCACCGACCTGCGCGGGGGCAACGGGCAGCGGTACGAGACGTTCTGCAAGGCGCACGGCCAGCCCGGCAACCAGGGGGGCAACCCGACGCTGTCGGCCGGGCCGTACAACCCGGGCAAGCCGGCCAGCGACTGGTGGATCCGCATCGCTGCCGTGCTCAACGACACCGCGCCGCACTACATCCCATGGGTGTGGCTCGACCTCGACGCCGGCGACGACCTCGCCAACCTGCCCGAATGCTGAGCCGGTGACCATGGAGCACGATCCGCTGAGCCCGGCCGAGGTCCGCTCGCTCGCGAACGTGGTCAACCGCATCGCCGGCGGCGTCGCCTCGGCCGTGCTGGGCAAGCCGGAGGTGGTCCGGCTCGCCGTCACGGCGCTGCTCGCCGGGGGGCACCTGCTCGTCGAGGACGTGCCCGGCGTCGGCAAGACCACCCTCGCCCGCGCACTGTCCACAGTGGTCGACGGCGCCTGGCGGCGCATCCAGTGCACGCCGGACCTGCTGCCCTCGGACATCACCGGGGTCACGGTGTACCGCCAGGCCGAGGGCGTGTTCGAGTTCCGGCCCGGTCCCGTCTTCGCCAACGTCGTGCTCGCCGACGAGCTCAACCGGGCCTCGCCGAAGACCCAGTCGGCGCTGCTGGAGGTGATGGAGGAGCGGCAGGTCACGGTCGACGGCGTGCGGTACCGCGTGCCCGAGCCCTTCCTCGTCGTGGCGACCCAGAACCCGATCGAGGCCGCCGGCACGTACCCGCTGCCGGAGGCGCAGCTCGATCGGTTCCTCATGAAGGTCTCCGTCGGCTACCCGGACGAGGACGCCGAGGTCGACGTGGTCCGGGCCGCCTGCCACGGCCGCTCGCCGGACGACCTGCCGCCGGTGCTCGACACGGAGCGTCTCCGGGCGATCGTCGCGCTGGCCGCCCGCGCGCATGTCGGCGACGCCCTGCACCGGTACGTCGTCCGGCTGGCCGCGGCGACGCGCACCCATCCGGGCGTGCGGGTCGGGGTCAGCCCACGGGGCGCGGTCGCCCTCGCGAAGGCGGCCCGGGCGTTCGCCTGCACCGCCGGGCGCGGCTACGTCGTGCCGGAGGACGTGCAGGCCCTGCTGGAGCCCGTCTTCGCGCACCGGCTGATCCTCGAACTGGAGGCGCAGCTGCACGGCGTGACGCCGCATGCGGTGCTGGGGGAGGTGGTCCGGGCCGTCCCGGTGCCCGCACCGGCCGCCGTGTGACCCGCCGCGGCGCCGGCCTCGTCGTCGCCGGGGGAGCGTTCACGACGGTCGGGGTGTGGCTGCGGTACCCCGAGATCGCCGCGCTCGGCGCGGCCGCCCTGCTCGCCGTGCTCGCCGCCGTGGTGGCCGGGCGGCTGCCGGTCCGGCTGACCGTCACCCGCACCGTCGCGCCCGGCCTGGTGATGCGCGGCGGCGTGTGCGAGGTGACCCTGGCCGTGCGCAACGACGCCCGCCGGCTGTCGGTCACCGCGACCGGCGCGGACCGCCGCACCGTCGCCGGCGCCGACGAGCGCGTCCCGGTCCCGCTCGTCCGGCTCGCCCCCGGCGCCACGGCGACGGTCTGGTACCGGGTGCCCACCGACCGGCGCGGGCTCGTGCGGCTCGGGCCGATGTCGTTCGGCCGGGCCGACCCGTTCGGCCTCGCCGCCCCGCCCCGCGCCGTCGGCCCGGTCTCGGTCGTCGTCGTGTACCCGCGGCTGCATCCGATCCGGGTGCGGCTGCCCGGCACCCGCCACGATCCGCACGGCGCCGGCGGCCGGGTGCCGCACGGCGCCGTCAGCCCGGATCTGCTGCGCGACTACCGGCCGGGCGACGACCTGCGCCAGGTGCACTGGCGCACGAGCGCCCGCACCGGCGCCCTCGTCGTGCGCGAACGGGTCGACGCCGGCCGGGCCCGGCTCCGCGTGCTGCTCGACGACCGCGCCGAGGTCCACGACGACGACACGTTCGAGGCGGCGTGCGAGGCCGCCGGCTCGGTGGTCGCCGCCGCCCTGCGCGACGGCACCGCGGTCCACCTCGCCCTGGTCGGCGGCGCCGAGGTCGCCGAGGGCCGCCCCCTCGCGGCGTACCTGAGCCTGCTGGCGCGGGCCCGGCCGCACCCGGCCGGCGCCGAGCCGCGGGCGGGCGGATCGCTGTGCGTGACCGGCCGCCCGGGCCCCGCGCAGCTGCGGGCGTTCGCCGGGGCCGCGGTCGTCGTCGTGTTCGGACCGCCGCGGCCCGTACCGGCGGGCGCCGGCTTCCGGCTGATCGCGGCCCGGGACGCCGCCGACTTCGCCCGCCGGTACGGGCCATGAGGCGCCGGTTCGCGCCGGACCGGCGGGTGCTGCCGGCCACGGCCATGGTCGCGCTCGGGGCGGGCGCCGCCGGTCGGGTGTACGACGGCCCGCTCTTCGAGGTCCTGGTGGCCGGGGCGGCGATCGGGCCGGCCGTGATCGGCGTGCTGCTCGCCCGCCGTCCGCAGTGGACGGTGGCGCCGGTGTCCCTGCTCGCCCTGGCCGGGTACCTCGTCCTCGCCGGCTGGTGGGCGGCGCGCACCTCGGGCGCTGCCGGCCCGCTGCCCGCCCTGCTCGCGGAGGCGCTCGGCAACGGCGGCCCGCGCCTGGTCAGCGCGGCGGTGCCGGTCGAGGCCCGGCCCGACACCGTCGTCCTGCCGGTCGTGGTCGTGTGGGTGGCCGGCCTGGCGACCACGGAGCTCGTCGTGCGGGCCCGGCTGGCGGCGGCCGCCCTGGTGCCGCCCGCGCTGCTGTACCTCGCCGCCCTCGTGCTGGCCGGCCCGCACGGCGGCGTCGCGCCGTGGCGCGCGATCGTGTTCGTCGCGTGCGCCGCCGCGATGCTGCTGCGCGCGACCAATGCCGCGCCGGGGGCCGGTGCCTTCCTCGCGGCAGCGGCCGTCGTGGTGCCGCTCGTGGCGCTGGCCGTGCCGGGCCGGCCCGGCGACCCGCGCACGACGGTCGACCCTCCCCGCGCCGACGTGCTCGACGAGAACCCGCTGGCCCGGATCTCGGGCTGGATGCAGCAGCCGGGCGAGGCGCTGTTCGAGGTGCACGGCCCCGGCCCGGCCCGGATCACCCTCGCCGTGCTCAGCGACTTCGACGGGGTGGTCTGGCGCATCGGCGCCCGGTACCGCGACGCCGGCCGCACCCTGCCCACCACGGCCCCGCTCGTCGAACCGGGCGGGACCGTGCAGGAGCGGATCACGATCCGCGGGCTCGGCGGCCAGCTCGTGCCCGCCGTCAGCGTGCCCCGGCGCATCGAGGGCATCCGGGTCGCGTTCGACGAGGGCAGCGGCACGCTGCTGCGGGTCGACGGCCCCGTCGCCGGCGCCAGCTACAGCGTCACCTCCCAGGTCGCGCGGCCGGACCCGGCCGGGCTCGCCCGCGCCGGCGTGCCCAGGGGCCCCGCCGTCGCCCGCTACCTCGGGGCCGGCGCCGTCCCCGCGGACCTCGCCGAACTCGCCCGCACGGTCGCGGTCGGGCAGGGCGGGGCCTACCAGCGGGCGATCGAACTGCGGCGCTTCCTCGCCGACCACTACCGCTACGACACCGCGGCGCCGAGCGGCCACGCCTACCCGAACCTGCGCTTCTTCCTGCTCGGCGATCCGGGCCGCGGTGGTGGCCGCGGTACCTCCGAACAGTTCGCGGCCGCCTACGCCGTGCTCGGCCGGCTGATGGGCCTGCCCACCCGGGTGGCCGTCGGCTTCGCCGCGCCCGCCGGGAACGGCACCGTGCGCGCGGGCGATGCGCTCGCCTGGCCGGAGGTGCTGTTCACGGGCGTCGGCTGGGTGCCGTTCGACCCGCTGCCGGCGCCCGGGACGCAACCCCGGCCGCTGGCGGCGGACCTGCCGTCAGGCCCGTTGTCGTCGCCTTCGTTGCCGCCTTCACCTTCGCCTTCGCCCGGCCGCTCGCCCGGTGCGTCCCCGAGTCCGGTGGCCGGCGCGGGCGCCGCGGCGCGCTCACCCGGCGGCACCGGCGGCGCGCTGGCCTGGCTGCGGTGGGGCCTGGCCGGCGGGCTGCTGCTGGCCGGGCCGATCGGCGTCGTGCTGGCCCGGCGGGGAGCGTCGCGCCGGCGGCTGACCACCGGCCCGCCCGCCGCCCGCGTCCGGGGCGCGTGGCTGGAGGTGCTCGACGCGCTGCGGCTGGCCGGGCTGCCGCCGCCCGGCCACCTGCCGGCGACCGGCGTCGCGGCCCACGCGGCCGGGCTGCGGCCCGGGGGCAGGCCGCTGCCGCCCATCACCGGCCTGGCCGAGCTGGTCAACCAGGCGGCGTTCGGCCGGGACGCCGTCCCCTCGCCGGTCGCCGGCGTGTGGCAGGCGCTGCGCTTCGTCGCGGCGCTGCGCCGTGCGGTACCCGTGTGGCGGCGGCTGTGGTGGGCCGTGAGTCCCGGGCCGTTGTTCTGGCATCGTTCCCGGCCGACGGGTGGCATTCGGCGGGCTGTTGGCTGTAGTGTGTTCGCTAAGCGAACACCCATCATAGATCGGACACCGAGACCCGACAGACCGCTGGTCGTGGCCGGAGGGACAAGCAGTGGGCGTCTACAGGATTCAGATCAACGCTGAGAACGGCGCTGGCGAGACCACCGTGAGCGTCGAGGTCGACGGCGACGACGGCCGGGTCACCGAGTTCAGCGTCCGGGCGCCGGAAGGCTCCGACCTGGCCGCGCTCGACCTGGCCGCGGTCGATCTGCCGATGCTGGTGCGCGCGGTGCTGCCGGACGCCGGCCGCCGTGAGCCGGCCGAGGTCCACCATGTGACGGGCGGCG
>NZ_JBEXCY010000139.1:0-30236 GCF_040605515.1 Dactylosporangium sp. NPDC005572
GTCTTCGTGCGCCAATGGCTGCGCTTGGCCGACGGGTTGCTGGAAAGCCGGCGGTGCCACCGTCCGATGACGGTGTTGCCGAGTTCCGGAGTGGTGATCGCGAGTGTCATCGGTCGGGCCCCTTGTCGATGGCGCTTACGTGGATCGAGCGTCTCCTGACGGACGAGCGAGGGCATGACGTATTCACGTGGTCTTCCCTCAGCGCAGTGGTGCCGGCCAGCGAAGATCCGCCGACCACGTGGGTGAGGACGGCGTCCCAGTCGTCCGGCGGCGCCGCCGCGCGCCAGGCAACGTGCTGGTCAGGCCGCACCAGGACGAGCGGACGATCCCAGCTCCGCAGTACTGCCGGATCCCCTGAAGGCAGGTGAGCCATGGGAATGCCGCGTCGCCGGGCCTGGTCGACCAGCCGCCCGCCCACGCCCTCTTCGGTCAGGTCGACCAGGGTGAGTTCCGGCCCCAGCCGGTCGAACAGCTGGGACCCGTCGGCCAGTCGGACGGCCGGGGCCCGTCCACCCGGCCACGTGGTGGGCGTGATGCGGTGGCCGTTGCGGGAGGGTGGCGTCCCCCGGTCGTGCCAGATGACTGCCGATGCGGCGTACTGCCCGGCGAACTGGATGCCCATCGGGTCGAGCCGGTGCGTCTCCTGATGCAGCACGCCGGCCAGGAACTCCCGCGACGCCCCGGCCGCGGCGAGCCGGCCGAAGCGGCGCCGGGTCTCCAGCGCGCGGGCCAGCAGCTCGCGGTCCATGAGGGCGCGCGGGCGGCGCTCCAGCTCGTAGCTGGCCAGCAGGCCCGGCCCGCCCCACCCGTGCAGCACGGCGGCGAGCTTCCAGCCGAGGTCGACGGCGTCGCCGATGCTCGTGTCGGCGTTGTCGGTGACGGGGTGGAACCGGTGCGCGGCCTCGCCGACCAGGAAGACGGGCCCGCGCCGGTACAGCGTGGCGACCGCGAGCGAGTCGTCCCACTGCGTGACCCCGAGAACCTCCGGCTTGGCGAGGGCGGCGCCGAGCCGGCTGCGTAACATCGCCACCGGGTCGGTGGTGAGCGGCTCGTCCGCGCCGACGGGCAGCTGCCCGACCCAGCCGTTGCGCTCGTCGCGCGCCACGAGCGTCAGCCCGCCGACGACGATCGTCGACAGCGCCCGCCCGCGCGGATGCAGGTGCGGGTCCTCGCTGCGGAAGTACACCGAGCAGTGCGGCGCCGGCGCCCCCAGCTGCTCCATCGGCACGTCGAGGCTGCGCCGCACGGTGCTCTGCGCGCCGTCGCAGCCGGCGACGTACCGCGCCTCGACCGTGTGCCGGACCCCGCCGCGCACGTCGAGCACGCTCGCGGCCACGCCGTCCTCGTCGACCCGCAGCCCGGTGAACGTCCACCCCTCGCGCAGCTCGATGAGCGGATGGTCGCGCACCGCATCGCGCAGCCGCTTGGCCAGCCGCGCGCCCGGCACCCGCAGGTGCAGCTCGGCGGGCGCGCTACCGTCGTTGACCTGCGCGTACCGGCCGCGGAGCTGGTTCACCGACGGGTAGTGCGAGACGAGCACGGGCGGCTGGTCGAGCCCCTGCCGCCACTCGTAGTCGCTGGGGGAGTCCGGATCGACGCCGAGCTCCCGGACCGCCCCGGCGAGCCCGAGCCGCCGCAGCAGCTCCATGCTGCGCCCGGTGAGCAGGTCGAGGTCTGGATGCTTCGGCTCGGTGAGCGACCGCTCGACGACCAGGCACCCGACGCCGTGGTGTGCCAGCTCCAGCGCGAGGACCGCCCCGACCACGCCGGCCCCGACGACGAGCACCTCGGTCCGCAGTGACGACGCTGCCACCGGCCTCCCCCAATCCCCGATCGACACAGCCCTCATGCTCGTCGGGGGTTGGGGTGCCGCACATCACGGCAATACGTGGTTTCCCGCTGATTTCCCGGGTGTACCGCTGGAAGGCCGCCGCTCGGCGACGTACGTCAGCGCCTCACTCCCGGGAGGCACGCACCGCCGTGACCACGGCGGCCAGGATGTTGATGAGCCCGGACACGATGAGCGACCCGGCCGAGAACCCGACCTTCCCGGTGTTCACGGACGCGAGCAGGAGCGCGTACCCCGAGCAGATGGCGGCCGGCACCAGCAGCCCGAGCGCCACGGCCCGGCTCCGCTCGAACCTCCGCCACACGAGCACGGCGAGCCCGAGGTACGTGACCCCGGTGAGCACGGCCAACCACCCGGCCAGCGCCCCGGCCGCAGTGGGGTCGACCCCGTAGTGGTCGAGCTGGTCCCGGGCGTCGAAGATCCGAAACCCGAGCCACCCGAAGAGCAACCCGGCAATGACCGCCGTCCACACCAGCCGCCCGCTCGCCTCCGTCATATCGACGATCGTAGAGGCACGTAGATTCACGCGGTGAGCAGTATTCCCGCCGAGGCCGCGCGGGTCCGCGACCCCGGCCTGCCGCTGCGGCGCCGGCTGCTCGCGCTGCGCGAGTGCGTGCTGCACTTCGCGCCGTACGGCTTCCGCGCCACCTGGCACCACCTGGTGGTCGCCGCCGGCATCCCGGTCCGGCTGGCCGACGACCCCGCCGCGCTGGTACGGGCCGTCGACGAGCTCGAGGAGGCGCGGCAGCTGTGGCGCACTGAGGCGATGGCCTTCGCGTCACGCCGCCTCCGGGAGAAGGCAGCCGGCCGGCGGCAGCCGCGCCGCGACGACGCCTGGCGCTCCTGCTGGGCACTGGCGTTCTGCCCGGACCCGGAGACGCACCCCCGGGAGCGCCTCGCGGCCGTGGTGCGTCGTCTGATCATGGTGTACCGCAGCGGCGGCGGCCCGGCGGACGTGTGCCCTGCCTGCGGGACCCGGCGTGCGGCCCTGCCCTGCCCTGCGTGCGGCGCCTGCCCGCTCGGCGCCCGGCCACTCGCCGCCCCGGCCCACGGGCTGCCCTGGGAGCTGATCTGGCACCGGGCAGTGCGGCGGGAGACGACGGTGGGCGGCGGGGACATCGACCAGTTCCGGGTGGAGTTCACGCCCGCGAGCACCGACGGCCGCTTCGGGGTCTTCCAGCTGTACGTGCGCGGCACCGCGCTGGGCGACGCCACGACGACCGCGCTCCTCCCGCATCTGGGGACGGTGCGCGCCTTGTGCGATACCGCCGAATCCGCCGGGTCACGGGGACCGGAGCCGCTCGTGCTGGGCGACACGTTCGACCACCTGGACGTGACGCTGGAGACCGACGAGCGCGACATGATCTTCGAGTTCGCCACCCGGTCCGCGTGGGGCGAGCCACCGGCGTGGGCGCCGTGGCCCGGGCGGAGGCTGCGCCGGGTGGCGCGGCGGTCGGAGGTGATCCGCGCATGGCGCGAGGCGGAGCCGCTGCTGCGGCGGTTCGGTCAGGTCTCGTAGGGGTCCCAGTGGGCCGCGTACCGCAGCAGCGACCGTGCCAGGTCCGGGTGCGCCGCGGCCCAGCGCGTGTCGAAGAGGAACCACTGGTCGAAGCCGAAGAAGTTGTCGATGTACCGCGCGACCTGCGCGATGTGCGGCCGCACCGCGAGCCGCGACGCGAGGGGCAGCGTGTCGCGGGTCGTGCCCGGCACCGGGTGGTAGCCCGCCAGCCAGAGGTACCGCTCCATCGCCGGCCCGATGCCGTCGTCGCCGGGCCTGACCAGGTCACGCAGCAGCCGCACGTCCCGCCGGTCGTCCCCATCGAGGTCGTCGAGGTGCCCGGCCAGGTCCGGCAGGCTCACGCCGGGGAAGACCACGGCACCCGTCAGGTCCAGGTTCGTTCCGGTGCCGATGTGCTCCCAGCTGATGCGCACCGAGTACACCGCGTCCGCCTCCGCGTCGGTGGCGTCGCCGGGCAGCGGCCAGGTGTCGTGCAGCAGGTACGCGACCCGGTCGGGCGCCGGGTCCTCCAGGAAGTAGTAGGCGAGGTCCACCTCGTCGTCGTCGGTCCGCACCCGCAGCCCGTGCTCGTCGAGCCGGATGAAGCCCTCGTCGCCCTCGACCCAGAGGTACTCGTGCAGCAGCGACCGCAGCTCGTCGACGCTCTCCGGCTTCGGCAGGCGCCGCTCCTGGGCCTCCTCGAAGACCGACTCCAGCCCGTAGACGTCGCCGCCCAGCTCGCTCGCGATCCACTCGTCGGGATCGGCGCAGTCCCACCCCCGCCGGAACCAGTCGAGCACCGTGGCGTCGGCCAGCCGCACGACCCGCTTGCTGAACGGCGACTCCTCACGCCACCGGCACACGAACTCCACGCCGCTCAGCTTGGCAGCATCGTGCGCGCGACGTGGTCCCCGCGCGGCTCGCCGACCATCGCGAACCCGGATCGGCCGACGTCGGCAGGTCCCGGGACAGGTCGACCCGGCCGGCGACCCGAGCGTCCGCCGGGCCGCCGATCTCCGCACGCTTCACGCCGGTCAGCGTGGGGCCGCCTGTAGAGTGCCCCGCTCCGCCCGCGTCCCGCCGACGGTCGCCTCGTACGCCGTCGATGCGGTCAGAGCAGGTCGAAGAGCGTCTCGATCCGGGCGGCCAGGACCGCGTCGATGGCGCCCTTCACCTGGATGCTGACCACGCTGCCGCCGTCGGACCGGGCGAGGGACACCAGCAGGGACGGCGTGCCCGACAGCGGGTAGCTGAACCAGCGGTCGGGATCGTCGTCGTCATCCGTGTCGTCGAGGGCGCCCGTCAGCGCCGCCTCGTCCAGGTGGTCGTAGGCGTAGCCGATGTACCGGCTGACGTGTTCGAGGAACGGGACGAGGTTGTCCTCGAACACCCAGCCGTCGATCGTGCTCATAACGCCGCGTCGAGTTGTTCCTTGAGCTTGGACTTCGGGCGGGCGCCCACGACCTGGGAGACCACCTCGCCTCCACGGAAGACCGTCAGGGTGGGCATCGACAGGACGCCGTAGCGGCGGACCGTCTCCGGGTTGTGGTCGGCGTCGAGCTTGACGATCTTCGCGCGGCCCTCGTACTCGTGGGAAAGCTCGTCCAGCACCGGCGCGATCCGGTGGCACGGAGGACACCACTCCGCCCAGAAGTCCACCAGGACCGGCACGTCGCTGGCGAGCACCTCGTCGGCGAAGGTCTGGTCGGTCACGGCCCTCATTGTTCCTCCTCCATTGCCTGGTCGAGTTCGCGGCGCACGAGGTCGCGGGCGGCCTGCAGCTGGGCGATGCAGCTGTCCAGGTCGGCGAGCTTCCGGCTGAGCACCTCGATCGACGCCGGGCACTCGGCGCCGGACGCGCGGCCGGAGCGCAGGCACTCGACGAACGGGCGGGTGTCCTCCAGGTTGAAGCCGATGTCGAGCAGCGAACGGATCTCCCGCACGAGCCGGAGGTCGCGTTCGTCGTACTCGCGGTAGCCGTTGGTGGTCCGCCGGGCCTGGATCAGCCCGTGCTGCTCGTAGTAGCGCAGCGACCGGGCGCTCGTCCCGGCCCGCTCCGCCAGCTCCCCGATGCGCATGCAGCAACGGTAGACCTTGACGCCGGCGTCAAGGCCAGCGTCAGCGGGCGGCGACGAACGTCACGATCGCCTCGGCCAGCCGCTCCCCCGCGTCCTCCTGCAGGAAGTGACCGGCGCCGGTGATCGTCGGGTGGTCCACGTCCGCCGCGCCCGGCATCGTCGAGCGCAGCACCGGGGCCATTCCGGCGGTGATCGGGTCGCCGTCGCTGAACGCCACCAGGAACGGCAGGTCGAGCCCGCTCAGCCGCTCCCACGCGGCGCGGTTCGCCGCGCTGGCCGGGTCGTCGAGCGACGTCGGCACCAGGCCGGGCATCGCCCGCGGGCCGGCCTTGAACGACTCGTCCGGGAACGGCGCGTCGTAGGCGGCGAGCACCTCGGGCGCGAGCTCGGTGCGGCAGCCTGCCCGCACCATCCGCGCGATGTCGAGCTCGGGCGCCGACCGCACCGCGTCGCGGAAGCGTAACCACACGTCGGGCATCCGGTAGGCGCCGGTCGGCAGGCCGGTGTTGGCGGCCACCACCCGGGCGAAGCGCTCCGGGTGCTCGGCGACGAGCCGCAGGCCGATCAGGCCGCCCCAGTCCTGGCCGACGAGCGTGACGCCGGTCAGGCCGAGCACCTCGAACGCGAACCGGCGGACCCACTCGACGTGCCGCGCGTAGCTGTGGTCGCCGATCTCCGCCGGCTTGTCGGAGCGGCCGAACCCGATCAGGTCGGGCACGATCGCCCGCAGCCCGGCGGCGACGAGGATCGGGATGAGCTTGCGATACAGGAACGACCAGCTCGGCTCCCCGTGCAGCAACAGCACGGGAGGGCCGGCGGCCGGGCCGTCCTCGACCCAGGCCATGCGCAGGCCGTCGCCCACGTCGGCATACCGCGGGACATAGGGAAAGTCGGGCAGGCCGGCGAACCGTTCGTCCGGGGTTCGCAGCGTTCTCATGGCGGCCACGGTACCGAAGGGGGCGTACCACTCGCGGCGACTCGGAGACCGCAGCGCGCACCGTCGCCGCCATCTCACGCCGTGTCATCGACACACCTCGCGAACCCGGCCGGCGGAACCGAGCGACTAGGCTTCGGCCAGGGGGAGGATCGATGCGTCTGAAGAAGCTCGAGCGTGAGTGCCGGCGGCTGCTGGCCGGCTTCGACGTGCCGCAGCCGTTCGACCTCGACGCGTTCGTCGCCGACATCGCCACGCGGCGCGGCCGGCCCATGCACCTGCACCCGCTGCCCGGGCCGCACGCCGAGGGCGCGCCCTGCGGGCTGTGGCTGGCGACCGAGCAGGCCGACCACGTCTTCTATGCCGCCGGCACCGGGCGCCTGCACCAGCAGCACATCATCCTGCACGAGATCGGGCACGTGCTGTGCGACCACGTCGCGCCCGGGCTGGAGCCCGACGACGCCACCGCGCTGCTGCTGCCCGACCTCGACCCGGCCACGGTCGCCCGGGTCCTGCACCGCTCCTCCTACACGGCACCCCAGGAGCAGATCGCCGAGATGATCGCGACGATGATCAACGAGCGGGCGCTCAACGACTACGTGCGCCGGCCCGACGACCCGCTGCTCGGCCGCCTGCACGAGGCGCTGGCCGAGCCGGCCCGCCGGACGGAGCGCCGTGGACCCCGTTGACTACCTGGAGTTCACCGTCCTGGCGCTGCTGTGGGGCTTCACGATCTGGCGGTTCACCCGCAAGCAGACCCCGCTGGGCAAGGCGGTGCGGCTGGTCGCCCTGCTGATCACGATCTCCTTCACGATCAACCGCCGCGAGCTCTCCTACTGGACCGACCAGGTCCTGCATGTGGCCGACATCTCGGTACCGCTGAAGAACCTCGCGACCGTCGGCGCCTCAGCCGGCATGGTGCACATCGTCGGCCTGATGTCGCCCGACCCCGAGCGGCACAGACGGCTGCGCGCGTGGACCTATGCACTGCTGGCCGCGATGTCGGCGGCGATGGTGGTGCTGTTCCTGCTCGCGCCGCGCCGGATGGAGCGGTGGGACTTCGTGTACGAGCAGGCGGGCACGCCGATCGTCACCGCCTATGCCTGCCTGACCCAGCTCGGGCTCGCGGTCGGCCTGGCGTGCGCGATCGCGCTGTTCCGGCCGGGTGGCCGGCGGGCGGCGCCGGGCGCGCTGCGCACCGGCCTGCGGCTGCTGAGCGCCGGCGCGATCGTGGGCCTGCTGTTCATGCTCAACCGGATCGCGTTCCAGGTCACCAACGCGGCCGGCTGGTCGTTCTGGGACAGCCCGGTCTTCACCGCGCTCTCACGCATCCTGCTGGCGTCGATGCTGCTGCTGTTCGGCGCGGGCGCGGCGGTGCCGGCGTTCGGCGGGCTGCGCCGCTGGCTGTCGCACTACCTGGCGCTGCAGCGACTGAGACCGATGTGGCAGGAGCTGACGACGGCGGTGCCCGGCGTCGTGCTGGGCGAGCGGCCCGGCCGCGTGGAGGAGCTGTTCGCGTTCGGGAGCTTGGAGCTTCGCCTCTACCGCCGCATCATCGAGATCCGTGACGCCCAGTGGCAGCTGTCCGGCGGCGCCGGCGGCCCACCGGCCCCGATGGGCACACACGATGTGGACGGCGAGGTCCGCGAACTGCTGGCGTCGCAACGCGCCCAGCGCACCGCGGCCCCGCCGGTCGCACCCCTCCCGGCACCGCCGGCCGCGCGAAGCGTTGTGGCCACCCCCGTTGCATCCCCCGGCCACAACGACCCGCCCGACCATCCCCGGTGAGTCAACTGACGTTTATGGGCCCCCCGCCCCCATAAATCTCAGTTAATGTGGAGGCTTCCACCGCGAGGGTGGGATTGTCAAGGGTTGATGCCATGACCGACATGACACTGGCGGCCAAGCTGGACCGCCTGTTTCGCACCGTGCACCCCGCCGGTCGCGCGGAGTACACGTATGAGGAGGTCGCGACCGCCATCCGCGACCGCGGCGTGATGATTTCCCACACCTACATCTGGCAGTTACGCAAGGGCGCCCGCGACAACCCGACCAAGCGCCACCTCGAGGCCCTGGCCGACTTCTTCGGCGTCAACCCGGCCTACTTCCTCGACGACGAGGCCGCGGCGAGGATCGACGGCCAACTGGAGCTCCTGGCCGCGCTGCGCGACAATGCCGTGCGCACCGTCGCCCTCCGGGCCGCGGGCCTGTCCGCCCCGAGCCTGGAGGCGATCCAGGGCATGATCGAGCAGGCCCGCAAGATCGAGGGCCTCCCACCCAGCTGAGGCCGCGAGCGAGCCAACGCACGACACGACCTGATCGGGGCCAACTGGAGGGCGGCGCCGCGGGCCGTGGCGTAAGTGAGCAGGTCGTCGATCAGGCGGCGCATCCACTCGACGCCCGCGCGGATGCGAGCGACCGGTTACCGGGCGCCAAACGGACGTACCCACTGCGAGCCATCCGGTCCCCCGGCCGGGTGGTCCGGCCGGGACGTACGAGGCAAGCTGACGTTCCGTAGTGGCGTGCGTACGCTAGATCGGGTGGTCGCTCCCGAGCCACTCGCGGATGCCGGCGAACACGCCGGGGCCGTAGTCGCCGGTCACGCTGCGGGCCAGGTCGGCGATCGTCACCCCGCGCAGCGCGGCCCGCCAGGCCTCGTCGGCCGCCGCCATCGCCCGCGAGATCGCGCACGGGGCCGTGCAGGCCTCGGCCGGGGTCGCGAGCGGGCCCCGCTGGCGGATCTCCGTGCAGACGAACGCGGGCGCGGCCCCGTCGACCGCCTCGACCACGTCCAGGACGGTGATTTGCTCGGCCGCGCGGGTAAGCGCATAGCCGCCGGCGTGGCCCTGCACCGACTGGACCAGGCCGGCCCGCGACAGCGCCTGGAGCTGCTTGGCCAGGTAGCTGGGCGAGACGTCGTGCAGCTCGGCGAGGCGGGCGGCCGGCACCGGATGCTCCGCGGCGGTGAGCACCACGCAGCAGTGCAGCGCCCACTCGACACCGCCGGACATCTTCATCGTCACATCGTACTTGACTCGGACACATGCTGTCCGAGTAGAGTCGACCCGGACAACAGATATCCGAGTTACTGAACAGGCTCCTGGAGGGCATCGTGAAGATCGTGGTCATCGGCGGTACCGGACTCATCGGCTCCAAGCTCGTGCAGCTGCTGCGGACAGCGGGCCACGAGGCCGTGCCCGCCTCGCCGGCCACCGGGGTCAACACCATCACCGGCGAGGGACTGGCCGACGCGCTGGCGGGCGCCGACGTCGTGGTCGACGTGGCGAACTCCCCCTCGTTCGAGGACCACGCGGTGCTGGAGTTCTTCCAGACCTCGGGCAAGAACCTGCTCACCGCCGAGGCGGAGGCCGGCGTGGGCCACCACGTCGCGCTGTCGATCGTCGGCACCGACCGGGCTCCCGACAGCGGATACCTGCGGGCGAAGGTGGCGCAGGAGGCGCTCGTCAAGGACGCCGGGGTCCCGTACACGATCGTGCGGGCCACCCAGTTCTTCGAGTTCGCCGGCGCGATCGCCCAGTCGGCCCGCACCGCCGACGGCTACCACGTCTCCCCCGGCGCGATGCAGCCCATCGCCGCCGCGGAGGTGTCGGCCACCCTGGCCGACGTGGCCCCGTCGGCGCCGCTGAACGGGACCGTCGACCTGGCCGGCCCGGAGCGGTTCTCCCACGCCGAGTTCGTGCGGCGCTGGCTGGAGGCGACCGAGGGCCCGGACGCGGCGCGCCAGACGCGGATCGACCCGCAGGCGCGGTACTTCGGCACTCGCCTGGACGACACCACCATCGTCCCCACCGGCCCCGCCCGCCTCGGCACCATCACGTTCGCCCAGTGGCTGGCCGCCCGCGGCTGAGCCGCGTCCCGCCCGACGTCGCCACCGCGGCGCCGCACAGCCCTACGGCACGACCAGGCCCGACCCGTTCGACGTCGCCACCGCGGCGCCGCACAGCCTTACGGCACGACCAGGCCCGACTCGTAGGCGAAGACGACGAGCTGGGCCCGGTCGCGGGCGTGCAGCTTGGTCATCGCCCGGCTCACGTGGGTCTTGGCGGTGGCCAGGCTGATGAGCATCCGGCCGGCGATCTCGTCGTTGGACAGGCCGCGGGCGGCCAGGGTGACGACCTCGCGCTCCCGGTTGGTCAGCGAGGCCAGCGCGGCGCCCATGGGCGCGCGGGGCGGGCGGGCGACGAACTCGCCGATGAGCCGGCGGGTGATCGCCGGGGACAGCAGCGCGTCGCCGCGGGCGGCCACCCGCACCCCGTGCAGTAGGTCCTCCGGCTCGGTGTCCTTCACCATGAAGCCGGCGGCGCCCGCACGCAGCGCCGCATACACATACTCGTCCAGGCCGTAGTTGGTCAGGATGACCACGTGCGTGCCGGACAGCGCCGGGTCGGCGGCGATGCGGCGGGTCGCCTCGATGCCGTCGAGCCCGGGCATCTGGATGTCGACGAGGGCGACGTCGGGGTGCAGCTCGGCGGCGAGCTCGACCCCGCGCCCGCCGTCGGCCGCCTCGCCGACGACCTCGAACTCGTCCTCGGCGTCGAGCAGCGCCCGGAACCCGGCCCGGATGAGCGCCTGGTCGTCGACGAGCAGCACCCGGATCACGCCGCCACCACGGGCAGGGTCGCGCTGACCGTGAACCCGCCCTCCGGGCGCGGGCCCGCGTGCAGCGACCCGCCGAGCGCGGTCACCCGCTCGTGCATGCCGGTGAGGCCCAGCCCCCGCCGGAGCGGCGCGGCGGCGCCACTGTCACCAGCCCCGCGGTCGGCGACGCGGGTGCCGGCCACACCGACACCCGCCGCGCCACTACTGGCAGCACCGCCGTCGGCGGCGGTGCTGCCGGCCACACCGACACCGGCCGCGCCACCGCCGGCACCCGCGCTGCCGGCCGCACCGGTGCCGGCCACACCGACACCCGCACCGACAACCGCTCCGCCACTACCGACCACACCACTACCGACCACACCACTGCCGGCCACACCACTGCCGGCTGCGTCACCAACGGCCGCATCAACCGCATCAATACCCGCCGCGCCACTACCCGCCGCGCCACTGGCGGCGACGCCACGGCCGGTGTCGTCGACCCGTACGGTGAGCGCCTCCTCGCCGTAGCCGAGGTGGACCGCCGCCGTGGCTGGGCCGGCGTGCCGGGACACGTTGGTGAGGGCCTCCTGGACGATGCGGTAGGCAGCGCCGTCAACCGGGCCGGGCAGCGCTCGCGGCTCGCCGTCGACGTGGACGGTGACCGGCAGCCCGGCCCGGCGGGCGCCGTCGACCAGCGCGTCGAGGCGGGCCAGCCCCGACTCGGGCGCGTCGCCGCGCAGCACCTCCAGGGTGTCGCGCAGCTCGCGCATCGCGTCGCCGCTGGCCTGCTGGATCGCCACCAGCGCGGCCGGGACCGGCTCCTCGCGCCGGCGGGCCAAGTGCACGGCGACGCCGGCCTGCACCTTGATGATGGAGATGCTGTGGGTCAGCGAGTCGTGCAGCTCGCGGGCGATGCGTAACCGCTCCTCGTCGGCCCGGCGACGGGCGGTCTCCTCCCGGGTGCGCTCCGCGTCGGCGGCCCGCTGCTCGACCTCGTCGAGATAGGCGCGGTGCTGGCGGAACACCTCGCCGAGCACGCTCGCCGCGACCATCCAGCCGATGAGCAGGAACCAGCGCTGGAACAGGTCGGGCGGCGGCGCACCGGCCGACCGCAGCAGCTCCCCGGCGAAGCCCAGGACGAGGATCGCCGCGATCGTCACGCCGGCCGTGAGCCGGTGCCCGGCCCGGACCACGGTATAGAGGGCGACCATCGCCGGCACGGCCGGCGCCACACCCGGATAGCCGGCGACGAGATAGCCCACGAGGCACGCCGCGGCGACCACCAGCACCGGCCGCGGGAAACGGGTGCGCAGCGCGAGCGGCAGCGCGCCGCCGAGCAGCAGCAGGGCAGCGCCGGCGTCGAACGGCAGCCGGGCGGGCGGCGCGGCGATCCCGCCGACCAGCGCGACCAGCGCCACGGCCACGGCGAGCGCCGCGTCGCGCCTCCAGTGCGGCAGCCGCCGCCAACGACGAACCATGCGCCGACGGTAGCCGCTCGCCGCGCGAACCACGTCGGACCCAGGTCTGACTCGCGACTACAACCAGCGTGGTAGTCGCGGACCAACCACGGTCCGATGTGCCGGAGCGCCGCGAGGGGCACCGTGTCCAGACATGAGATCCCACACGTTGCTGCGCGGCACGACCGCCGTGCTCGCCGTCCTGGCCGTCGTCCAGGTCGGGTTCGCCGGCAGCTTCCTCAGCGGCCACTACCCGCCGCTGCGCTGGCACAGCCTCACCGGCATCACCATGGTCGCCGTGGCCCTGGTCCAGGCCGTCGTCGTCCTGCTGCCCGGCCGGCGCGACCGACCCCGGTCGATCCTCGTCGGCGGCCTGATCCTGCCGTTCGTGCTGGCCGCCCAGGGCGCCCTCGGCATGACACGCATCCTGGGCCTGCACGTGCCGATCGGCGTGTTCATGGTGATCGGCACCCTCCGCCTGGCCGCGTGGGCATGGGGGACGACACCGAACCCGAGCGCGTCAAAGGCCGAAGAGGTCGCGGCATGAAGCGGCGCGCGTTCCTCGGCCTCGGCGCGGCAGCGGTCGCGGCCGGCGCCGGCTGGGCCCTGCTGCGCCCCGCCTCCCCCGGCCGCCTGCTGCGCAGCACGGCCCCGCTGCCGCCGCGCTTCCAGGCCCGCCTGCCGATCCCGGCGACGAGACAGGGCAGCGACATCAGGATCGTGCAGCGCGAGGCCGACCTCGACATCCTGCCCGGCCTGAAGACCCGCGGCTGGACCTACGACGGCACGTTCCCCGGCCCGACCATCGTCTCCCGCAGCGGCACCCCGACCGTCGTCACGCACCGCAACGAGCTGCCCGAGCCGACGGTGGTCCACCTGCACGGCGGCCACACGCCGGCGGAGAGCGACGGCTACCCGATCGACCTGCTGCTGCCGGTCGACGGCGGAAACGGCGGCGCAGACGGCGGAGGAAACGGCCAACAGCACCACGGCGACATGATGGTGGGCGCCACGGCGACCGGCGAGCGCGCCTACCGCTACCCGATGCGGCAGCGCGCGGCGACGCTCTGGTATCACGACCACCGCATGGGGGCCACCGCCCCGGCGGTGTGGCGCGGGCTGGCGGGCTTCCACCTGGTGCGGGACGACGAGGAGGACGCGCTCCCGCTGCCCACGGGCGATCATGACGTACCCCTGATGATCGCGGATCGCAGCTTCGCCGAGGACGGCTCGTTCCGCTACACCGCCGACCACGTCGAGGGTGTGCTGGGCGACGTCGTGCTGGTCAACGGCGCGCCGTGGCCGGTCCTGGAGGTGGCGCCGGTGCGGTACCGGCTGCGGATCCTCAACGCGTCGAACGCCCGCCGCTACCGGCTGGCCCTCGACCCGCCGCCGCCCGGCGGTGACCCCTTCACGCAGGTCGGCAGCGACGGCGGCCTGCTCGCCGCCCCGGTCACGCACGACGTCGTCGACGCCGCGCCGGCCGAGCGGTTCGACGTGGTCGTCGACTTCGCGCGGTGGCGGCCCGGCACCCGGGTCCGGTTGGTCGACCGGCTGGCGGGCCTCGACGTGATGCGTTTCGACGTGACCGGCGCGCGGCAGGCGGACGGCAGCGCGGTGCCGGCCGTGCTGAGCCGCACCCTGGAGCCGCTCGGGCCGCCGAAGCGCACCCGCACGTTCCGGTTCCGGCAGTCGGCCGACGGCACCTGGACCATCAACGACGAGGCCTACCGGCCGGGGCGGGCCCTGGCCAACCCGCGGCTCGGCGAGGTGGAGCGATGGCGGTTCCTCACCGACTTCCACCATCCGGTCCACCTGCATCTCGACCCCTTCCAGGTGCTGTCGCGCAACGGGCGCGGCGCCTCGCGGTACGACATGGGATGGAAGGACACCGTGGACGTCCGGCCCGCCGAGGCGGTCGAGGTGGCGGTGCGGTTCACCGACCACACCGGGACCTTCCTGCTGCACTGCCACAACCTGGAGCACGAGGACATGGCGATGATGGCGGACTTCACGGTGGAGTGACGGGCATGGGCTCCGGCGGGCGGGGTAGCCCGCCGCAATGGCCGGATACCCCGCCGCGGACCGCTTCCGTGGGACCGCCGTCACCGTCAACTGGTCGATCCTGGGCCCGGCGCTCGTCGCCGCGCTCGGTGGCTTCCTCTTCGGATACGACACCGGGGTCATCTCGGCCGCCCTGCTGTACCTCAGCGTCGCCTTCGGCCTGTCGAGCACGATGCAGGAGGTGGTGGTCGCGGCGCTGCTGCTGGGCGCCATCGTCGGCGTGATGGGCGGCGGGCCGCTCGTGGACCGGTTCGGCCGGCGCCGGCTGCTCATCGTGTCGGCGGCGGTGTTCTGCCTGGGCGCGCTCGCGTCGGCGTTCACCCCGAACCCGCAGGTGCTGGTCGCCGCCCGGTTCGTGCTGGGCCTCGCGATCGGCACGTCGTCGCTGGTGGTGCCCACCTACATCGCCGAGATGGCGCCCCGGCAGGTGCGCGGCCGGCTGGTGTCCCTGCAGCAGCTGATGATCACGGTGGGCATTTTCGTGTCGTACCTCGTGGGCTTCGCATTCTCGTCGTCGGCCGGCTGGCGGTGGATGCTGGGCCTGGCGGTGGTCCCGGCGGCGGCGATGCTGCTGGGCCTGCTGGCCCTGGCCGAGAGCCCGCGGTGGCTGCTGGCCCGCGGCCGCGACGACGAGGCCCGCGCCGTCATGCTGCGCTCGCGCGGCCCGCGGGAGGCCGACGAGGAGCTGGCCGAGATCCGCGCGATCAGCGCGGCCGAGCGTGACCTGTCGTTCCGTGACGTGTTCACCCGCAAGCTGCGCCCGGCCGTGCTGCTCGGCGTGGCGGTCGCCGCGACGAACCAGCTCGTCGGGGTCAACGCGGTCATCTACTACACGCCGACGCTGCTGACCCGGGCCGGGTTCGGCGACTCCGCGGCGCTGCTGTCGACCGTCGGCATCGGGCTGGTGAACATGCTCGTGACGATCGCCGCGCTGCTGGCGATCGACCGGGTCGGCCGCCGCCCGCTGCTGCTGGGGGGAACCGCCGTCGTCGTGGCGTGCCTGGCTGTCCTCGGCGGGCTGTACCTGCTGCCGAGCCAGACCGGCGCGGCCGGCATCGCGCTCGTCGTGGTGCTGTGCGTGTACATCGCCGCGTTCGCCGGCAGCCTCGGCGTCGGCATCTGGCTCATCAACAGCGAGATCTTCCCGACCGCGGTGCGCGGCAAGGCGGCCGGCGCGGGCACGGTCACCCACTGGTCGCTCGACTTCCTCATCTCGCTGACCGTGCTGACCACGATCTCGCTGTTCACCGCGACCGGCCTCTTCTGGATCTACGGGGTGTTCGGCGTGCTCGGCTTCCTCTACCTGTACCGCAACCTGCCGGAGACGAAGGGGCGGAGCCTGGAGGACATCGAGCAGGCCCTGCGCGGCTGAATATCGATTGTCCTGCGCCGCGCCGGCTGGGATCGTCAGTGGCGGCCCCGGCGGCTTCAGAAGCCAAGCGCCCACGCAGGCGACGCACTGGCGTTCACACCAAGCTCGTCGTCTACCTTCCCGGCGACCGATCCCTTCACATCGGATCCGCTACGGGGCCACCCTTTCCTTTTTGCGGAGGTGTGCCCCCATGAGCCGGCATCACGTCATCGTGCGCAGCACGCATCGCGGCCTGCGGTACGTCGACGGACGGTTCGACGCCCTGCTGGAGCCGGGCCGCTACGAGGTGCCGCCGGTCAAGCGGTTCCTGCGCGCCCCCGGCCCGCGTGTCGAGATCATGCACGTCGACATGCGCCAGCGCGAGTTCACCATCAAGGGCCAGGAGATCCTGACCGCCGACAAGGTGGCCGTGCGGGTCAGCATCATCACGCAGTACCGCGTGACGGACGCGGTCGCGGCGGTCGAGCGGGTCGAGGGCTACGAGGACCGCCTCTACAGCGACGTCCAGCTGGCCGCGCGCCGCTCCCTGGCGTCGATGACCCTGGAGGCCATCCTCACCAACCGCAACCAGCTCAGCGAGGACATCCTGCGCGACGTCGAAGTCGATCGCCACCGGCTACGGCGTGGAGATCCTCCGCGCCGACGTGAAGGACCTGGCCTTCCCCGGCAACCTCCAGGACATCATGAACCGGGTGCTGGCCGCGGAGCGGCTGGCCGAGGCCCAGCTGGTCGAGGCGCGCACGAAGGCCGAGCGCGAGGCCCTGGAGGCGACGGCCCGTGCCGACACCACCCGCCTGGCGGCGCAGGCCGACGCGGACGCGCAGCGCATCCGGGCCGACGCCGAGGTCGACGCCCTGAACCGCCGCTCGGCGGCCGCCGCTGCCTACGCGCAGCACCCGGCCCTGCTGCGGCTGCGCGAGCTGGAGACCCTGGGCGCGCTGAGCGCCAACCCGGCGGCCCGGCTGTACATCGGCTTCGACAAGCACATGGAGGACTGACCGGGGCCGAGCGGCCCCGGTCAGCCGAGGTCAGGCGTGCTCGGGGGTCGCCTCCGCCGGGGCGGCGACCGCCGCCGGGTGCGGGTGCTGGTGCTGGTCGCGCGGGGCCGGGACGCCGTTCTCCGGGTGGACGGCCTCGGCGGCCGGGCGAACCGGGATCTTCGGGTACTCACCCGTGTCGGCGCCGCCCGCCGCGGCGGCCATGACGGCGGCCGCGGCCAGGTCGGCGACGCGCTTGGCCTCGCGCTGGACGCGGGCGCGGACCTCCTTGGCGTGCCGCTCGGCCGAGTCGGCGGCCTGGCGGGCGTGCTCGAGGCGGGTCAGCTCGCTGGCCAGGTTCTGCTTGACCTCGGTAAGCCGCTGCTGGAGCTGGGTGACCTCGCGGCTGAGCGCGGTGCCCTCCCGGCGGGCCTCGCCGAGCTGCTGCTGCGTGGCCTCGAACTCGGTCTGCAGCTGCGTGAGCGCCTTCTGGCGGGCCTGGATGTCCTGCTGGACGATGGTGAGCTGCTGCTGGGCGGTCGCGGCCTGCTCGTCGGCGCGCTTGCGCATGTCGGACGAGTACTTCTGGGCCTCGGCGTGCAGCGCCGCGCTCTTCTGGTCGGCGACGTTGCGCTGGTGGGTGATCTCGCGGTCGACGGTGGCGCGCAGTTCGGTCAGCTCACGGTCGGCGGCGCCGCGCACCTCCTCGAGCTCCCGCTGGGCGGTGGCCTTCATCTGGGCCAGCTCCTGGGCGGCCTGCGCCCGGCCGGCCTTGACCTCCTGCAGGACCTGCTGGCGGGCGGCCTCGGCGAGCGCGTCGGCCTCGGCGCGGGTCTTCTCGAGGTGCTGGATGCTCTCCTCGTTGATCCGCTTGGCCTCCTGCTCGGAACGCTCGTGCGCGGCCTCGCCGTCGGAGATGAGCTTGTCGGCGCGCTCCCGCGCCTCCTTGAGCAGCTTCTCCGACTCGGCCTGGTGCTCGGCCGCCTTCTGCTCGGTCTGCTCGATGATCAGCCCGGCCTGCTTCTCGGCGAGGGCCAGGATCTGGTCGACCATCGGGCCGAGGTGGCGGAACGAGGCGCGGTCGACCCGGGCCGGCCGCGAGCTGGCCTCGGCCAGCTCGGCCTGCGCGTGCTTCAGCTGCGCGCTGAGGTCCTGGAGCTGGGCCGAGAGGTCCTGGGCCTGGCCGACGACCCGCTTGCGCTCCTGGGTGAGCGCCGAGACCTGCCGCTCGACCTGCATGAGGTGCGAGTCGACCTGCTTTTTGTCGTAGCCGCGGACGACGATCGAGAAGTCGGGCCGTGGCCCGGACGTGTCACGTTGGGTGAGCAGCTCCCCGCCGTGGGACATGGGCCATCCTCCATACGATCGGGAAGGGTGTGACGTCAGCGGTTCACATCCAAATCGCTGCGGAGTCCTGGCGCAAGTCACGTCACGGTACGTGTCGCATCATCAACCGTGAGTGGATGGGATCCACGCGAATCGGCCGCGACAACTAGGCTGCTGCCCATGGTCGATCCCAAGCAGCTGCGCGCGTCCGACAACGACCGCGAGCGGGTGGCCGAGGTGCTGCGGGCGGCGGCCGCGGAAGGGCGGCTCGACCTCGACGAGGTCGACGAGCGGCTGCACGCGGTCTACGCGGCGCGCACCTACGCCGAACTGGAGCCGCTCACCGCGGACCTGCCCGCGCCGTCGTCCGCGCCGGTGCCGATGGACGGGGTGCCGCCCGCGCCGGGCGAGGTGCGGCAGGCCGAGTCGGCGGTCGCGCTGATGAGCGCCTTCACCCGGCGCGGCCCGTGGATCGCGCCGCGCCGGTTCAACTGCCTGGCGTTCTGGGGCGGCGGCACGATCGACCTGCGCGAGGCGCGGATGCTGCACGGCGAGATGCGCATCCGGGCGCTCGCCATCATGGGCGGCGTCACGGTGATCGTGCCCGAGGACGCCGAGGTGCACGTGACCGGCACCGGCGTGATGGGCGGCTTCGACCACCACGCCGCCGGCGCCGGCCGGCCCGGCGCGCCCCGCATCGTCGTGACGGGCTTCGCCTTCTGGGGCGGCGTCACGGTCCGGCGCCGGTCCCGCAAGCAGCGCAAGCTCACCAGCGACGACGACTGAGGCTCAGGCCCGCGCCGCCACCTGGTAGTCGTGCAGCGCCACCGGGTCGTCGAGGCTGCCGTGGTGGTGGATCTGCCGCCACCGTTCGTGGCGGGGGTGCCACGTGAAGTACCGGCTGGTCCGGAACTCCATCGGCACCCGCTCACCCTCGGCGTTCGTGTAGTGGCCCAGCTCCCGCCCGGCGAACATGGCGGCCCCCGGCGTCCAGTAGGTGGCGGCGTCGGTGAACGTGATCTCCAGCTGCATTCCGCTCTCGAACAGGTGGCGGTACAGCTCGACGATCGCCGGGCCGGACCGCACGATGCCCCCGACCGGGTTGTCCACCTGGGTCAGGTCGTCGTCGGACCAGATCTGGGCGAGCACGTCGAGGTCGCCGTGGTTGAGCGCGTAGTAGAAGGTCTCCAGCGCCGCGATTGCCCCGTCGGCGGTCTCCGCCGCGGTGTCGGCCAGCCGGTTGCGGCTGTGCGGGCCGAAGTCGTAGTCGACGAGATCAGACACGCCAGGACCGTAGCCCCGGATCGGGTGAGGGGCCGTCACTAGGCTGGGGCGCATGACGACGGTGGCGGTGCGCGGTGAGTGGGTGCAGGAGGTCGAGCCGGAGCTCGCCGAGTTCCGGGTGGTCGTCACCGCCCGCGACAAGGACCGGCAGACGACCCTGACCCGGCTGCGCGAGCGGACGGACGCATTGCGGCAGCTCCTCGACCGCCACGCCGAGGCCGTCGAGCGGCGCGAGACGAGCGGGCTGTACGTGCACCCGGAGACGAAACGGGGCGAGAAGGTCACCGCGTACCACGGCAGCGTGACGACGACCGTCGTCGTGCACGACTTCGCGGCCCTCGGCGAGCTCATGCTCTCCCTCGCCGACCAGGACCAGACCCAGGTCCACGGCCCCACCTGGACGCTGCGCCCGGACAGCCCGGTGTACCGCGAGGCCCGCAAGGCGGCCATCGGCGAGGCGATCGCCCGCGCGAAGGAGTACGCGGCGACGCTCGGCGCGCAGGTCACCGAGTTGCTGGAGCTGTCCGACCCGGGCGTCGGGCGCAGCTCCGAGCCGACGCCGATGTTCCAGTCGTTCTACGGCAGCGCGAAGGCCCGCGGCGGCGGGGCACCCGACCTCCAGCTCGACCCGGAGCGGCAGCGCGTCACCGCCGCCGTCGAGGCCCGGTTCACCATCACCGCGCCGGACCTCGGATGACCCGGATCGTCGTCACCAACGACGACGGTGTCGCCGCGCCCGGCATCCGGGCCCTCGCCCGGGCCGCCCGCGACCTGGGCCACGACGTCGTGGTCGCCGCGCCGCACGCCGAGGCGAGCGGGATGAGCGCCGCGCTGTCCGCGATGACCGAGAACGGGCGGATCGTCGTCGCCCCGGTCGAGCTCGACGGGCTGCCCGGCGTGCCGGCGTTCGGGGTGGCCGCCTCGCCCGCGTACATCGCCGTGCTCGCCGCGCTCGGGGCGTTCGGCCCGCCGCCCGGGCTGCTGCTGTCGGGCATCAACCGGGGCGCCAACGCCGGCCACGCCGTGCTGCACTCGGGCACCGTCGGCGCCGCGCTGACCGCCGCCAACCACGGCATCAGCGCGCTCGCGGTGTCGCTGGACGTGCTCACCCCGACCACCGGCAGCAGCGCCACCGGCGGCGCGGCCGTAACCGACCTCGACCGGGTCGACGACGAGACCCGGCACTGGGCGACCGCCGCCGGCCTCGCCGGCCGGCTGCTGCCGTGGCTGGAGCGGGCGTCCGCCGGTACCGTGCTGAACCTCAACGTCCCCGACCGGCCCGCGGCCGCCGGGCTGCGGACCGCGACCATGGCGCCGTTCGGCCAGGTCCAGATGGCGCTCGCCGAGTCGGGCGCGGGATTCGTCCGTACCGTGGTCGAGGCGCACGGCCCCCGCGCCGTGCCCGGCAGCGACCTGGCCTGGCTCGCCGAGGGCTACGCCACGGTCACGGCGATCCGGCCGCCGGCCGAGGACCCGGGCGTCGACCTGCCGGCGCAGTGATCAGGCGGCCGGCTCCTGCTCGGCCTCGATCCGGGCGTTCCACTCCCGCTTCGAGGCCTGCCAGCCGTCCTCGTCGTGGCCGAGCCGCCAGTAGCCCGAGATGGACAGGCGCTCGCGCGGCACCGAGCGCTCGACCCTGAGGTACCGCCGGAGCTCCTTGACGAAGGAGGCCTCGCCGTGGACGAAGGCGTGCACGCCCTCCTGCCAGGGCAGCGCGAGCACCGCCGGGACGAGCGCGCTGCCGACCGCCGCGCCGCCGCGGTGCAGCCAGGTCACGCCCTTGACGTCCTGCTCGTCCGCCGGCCCCTCGATCTCCACCAGCGCGGTGTGGGCGGCGCCGTCGGGCAGCCGCTCGAGGGCCGCGGCGATGGCCGGCAGCGCGCTCTCGTCGCCCGCCAGCAGGTGCCAGGCGGCCGCCGGGTCGGGCGCGTACCCGCCGCCGGGGCCGCCGAAGTGCAGCACGTCGCCCGGCTGCGCGCGCACCGACCAGCGGGCCGCCAGGCCGACGTCGCCGTGCAGCACGAAGTCGAGGGCCAGTTCCCGCGCGACCGGGTCCCACGAGCGCACCGAGTAGGTGCGGGTGACCGGCCACTGCTCGCGCGGCATCGTGGCGCGGATGTGGCCGGGGTCGAACGGCTCGGGGTACGTCACGCCGGCCGCCGGGAACAGCAACTTGACGTAGTGGTCCGTGAACGCTCCGGCGTCGAACTCGGCGAGCCCGTCGCCGCCGAGCACCACGCGCTGCATGTGCGGCGTCAGCCGCTCGGTGCGCAGCACCCGCCCGGTGTGGACCCGCCGTTGCCGTTCCGTCATGTGCCCAGCCTACGACCCCCGCCGGGGCGTGGTGATCAGCAGAGGCGGCAGACATAGCTTGCGCGGTTCGCCGGTACGCGGTCCTCGTTACCCTCTGTGTGTGAACCTTCCGGTCACACCGCACGGGACCACGACTGACCGACACGCTCGGTCACCGATCATGCCCCCTGGATGAGGACGGCACGGGGCCGGGGCGTGGACAGTGGGCGGATGGCGGACCGCGGCGGATGGCCGGTGCTGTCGAACACGACCGTCGGCATGCTGCTGGCCACCGTCAACGCCTCCATCGTGATCATCTCGCTGCCGGCCATCTTCAACGGGATACACCTGGATCCCCTGGCTCGCGGGAACGTCGGTTATCTGCTGTGGATGCTGATGGGCTACATGCTCGTCACCGCGGTCCTGGTCGTCAGCCTGGGCCGGCTGGGCGACCTCTACGGCAAGGTGCGCGTCTACAACGCCGGGTTCGCGGTGTTCACGGCCGCGTCCGTCGCGCTGGCGCTCACGCCGTTCGAGGACGAGGCCGGGGCGCTGTGGCTCATCGGCTGGCGGCTCGCCCAGGGCGTCGGCGGGGCGATGCTCATGGCCAACTCGACCGCCATCATCACCGACGCGTTCCCGCCCCACCGCCGCGGCACCGCGCTCGGGGTGAACCAGGTCGCCGGGCTGGCCGGCACGTTCATCGGGCTGGTGCTCGGCGGCGTGCTGTCGGCGTGGCACTGGCGGGCCATCTTCTGGGTGAGCGTGGTGGTCGGCGCGGCCGGCACCTGGTGGTCCTACCGCAACCTGCGGGAGCGCTCGCCCCGCCGCGGCGACGTGCGGATCGACTGGGCGGGCAACGTCACCTTCGCGACCGGGCTGACGATCCTGCTGGCCTCCGTCACCTACGGGATCCAGCCGTACCGCGGCCGCACCGAGGGCTGGACGAACCCCCTCGTCGCCGGCGGGCTGGTCGTGGGGGCTGGGCTGCTCGCCGCGTTCTGCGTCATCGAGACGCGGGTCCGCGACCCGATGTTCAACCTGCGCCTCTTCCGCGTCCAGGCGTTCTGGGCCGGCAACCTGGCGACCCTGTTCAACGCCATCGCCCGCGGCGGGCTCCAGTTCATGCTCATCATCTGGCTCCAGGGCATCTGGCTGCCGCTGCACGGGTACGACTTCGCCGAGACCCCGCTGTGGGCCGGCATCTACCTGCTGCCGCTCACCCTCGGCTTCGTCGTGGCCGGCCCGCTGTCGGGGCACCTGTCCGACCGGTACGGCGCCCGGCTCTTCGCCACCGGCGGGCTGCTCGTCATGGCGGCCAGCTTCGTCGGCCTGCTGCTGCTCCCGGTCAACTTCGCCTACCCGGGCTTCGCGCTGCTGCTGGCGGTGAACGGCATCGGCTCCGGCCTGTTCTCGGCACCGAACACCACGGCGGTGATGAACTCGGTCCCGGCCGCTGAGCGCGGCGCCGCGTCGGGCATCCGGGCGACGTTCCAGAACACCGGCATGGTGCTGTCGATCGGCGTGTTCTTCTCGCTGCTCGTCGCCGGCCTGTCCAACTCCCTGCCGGCCACGCTGCGCACCGACCTGACGGCCCGCGGCGTCCCCCCGCCGGCCGCCGACGCGGTGGCGGCCGTGCCACCGGTCGAGCTGATGTTCTCGGCGTTCCTGGGCGTCAACCCGCTCGGCACGCTGCTGCAGGCCGCGGGCGTCCTCGACACCCTGCCGGCCGGGACGGTGCAGGCCCTGACCGACCGGATGTTCCTGCCGCGGCTGCTGTCCGGCCCGTTCCACGACGGCTTGACGGTGGTGTTCGTCCTGGCCGCCGCCCTGTCGGTCGCGGCGGCGGTCGTGTCGCTCTTCCGCGGCGGCATCTACATCCACGACGAGGACACGTAGCTCACGCCGGCGAGCGCGGCCGGCACCGGCCGCTCGCGGGCGCCGCCGTCGATGAGGGCCGCGACCTTCACGACTGCCGGGGTACCCCCACCGGGTGAGCACCAATCGTCCCGGATTCCAAGGCCCGTCCGCGCAGGATTCGCGCCGAACACCCGAACCCCGTGACCCACGTCCGGTCGGAATGCGCCACCGTCCGTTCCGCAGGTTGCCGCGGCGCACGGCACCCGGGAGAGGATGTGCGGTGACTCCGCCACGTCATGTCGGGAGCACCTGGGGTGATCAACTGATGAATATCGAGCGCTCCATCCTGCCGGTCGGCGAACTGATGCACCAGATCGACCGCTCGGAGATCAAACTCCCGGAGCTGCAGCGCAGCTATGTCTGGCGGCCGACGCAGGTGGCGAAGCTTATCGACTCGCTGTACCGCAGGTTCCCCTTCGGCTCGCTGTTGTTCTGGCAGTCCGACGAACCGCCGGTGACCCGCGAGCTCAGCGTGACCCAGCAGGCCGGCAACCCGTTCCGGCAGCCGATGTACCTGCTCGACGGTCAGCAGCGGCTGACCTCGCTGCACCGGGTGTTCACCGACCATCCCGACGCCCAGATCGTCTTCCACGTCGAGCGTGAGCGGTTCCAGAACCAGAGCGCTGCCACCAAGGCCGACCCCGGCTGGATCAAGGTCGTCGACATCCTCGACCAGCGGACCGGCATCGGCCAGCTCACCCGCAAGCTGCGCCGCGCGGGCACCCAGCTCACCGAGGTCGAGATCGAGGACCGGCTCGGCTGTATCCGCCAGTTGCGGGACCGCACGTTCCAGGTCGAGACGCTGCGGGGCTTTTCGTACGACCAGGTCGCCGAGGTGTTCGTCCGGGTCAACAGTGCCGGGCGCCACCTCAGCCGCGCCGACCTGGCCATGTCGACGCTGTCGGCGAAGTGGCCTGGCGTCCTCGACAAGTTCCAGCGCGAGGCAACCCACTGGAGGCGCCAGGGATACGGCGACCTCGACGTGGAGTTCCTGGCCCGCGCGTTCGCGGGCGTGCTGTTCGGTGGCGGCATGTCGTCCTGGTCGCTCACCGACCTCAACAAGGTCGAGGAGCAGCGGCTCGAGCAGGCCTGGAAAACCGTGCAGGACGGGCTCCGGCAGGTCGTCAAGACGCTCAAGAGCAACCTCAGACTCAGCAGCTCCGAGCCGCTGCCATCGCTCTTGCCCTTGATTCCGCTGGTAGTGCTGTTCGGCGAACGCGCGGACGAGAGGACCGACCAACAGACCGCGGACGCGGCCCTCTACTGGCTGCTCATCGCGTTGGTCCGGACCCGGTACTCGACGTCGACCGATACGAACCTCAGCCGCGACATCCAGGCCGCGCGCAAGCCCGACCCGACCGGCGAGCTCCTGCGCAATCTCGGGGTGCTGCAGGCGCTGCCGAGCATCACCGCGGACTCCCTCATCGGCCGATCCAAGGAGAGCCCGTACTTCTTCCTCAGCCTGCTCGTCGCGCAGCGCAACGGCGCCCGGGACTGGTGGTACGCCACCGAGATCATGCCGGGCCAGGACGACGACCACCAGTTGCAGTTCCACCACGTCCACCCGGTCGCGACGCTCGGCAAGTACGAGAAGGCCGAGATCAACGAGCTCGCCAATCTGGCCTTCATCTCGCGCAAGGCCAACCTGAAGATCAGCGACAAGTCCCCGGCCGACTATTTCCCCACACTTGGGGACAAGGAGCTTGCCGCGCACTACATCCCGCTCGACGACGACCTGCGGGTCGCGGCCACCTTCACCCGGTTCCTCGCCGAGCGGCGACGGCTCCTCGCCGAGGCGATGACCGAACTGCTGACGTCCTTCCGCCCGGCGTGGCTCGACCGGCTGCCCGCCGGGCCCGCAGCCACGACCGACGGCTACAAGCTCACGCTCGTGCTCTTCGGCAGTGCCTGGGCACCGGGGCGGCTGATGTTCCGGGCGGGCGGTGCCGGCCTGTCGTGGACCGGCTCCGCCGACATGGACGACTTCTCCGCCGCCGTCACCGCGGCCGCGACCGCCGGCATCGACAGCGACGTCGAGATCGCCGGCGAGACCGTGCCCGTGCAGGTGATCGACGACTCGATCGAGATACCGATCGGGCCCTTCCGGGTCTCGGGCACCGCCGAGGAGTGGGAGGAGATCCTGGCCCGCGAACAGGTCGCGATGCAGCCGCTCGGCCGGATGCCTGCCCTCGACGAGAAGCCGTGGACCGGTGAGCGCATCCCGTTGCCGGCCAGCAGCACCGACTGACCCGGAGGACGCGATGGGCGACGTGCAGACCTGGATCGTGCGAGCGGGGCAGGACGACGAGTTCGAACGGGAGGCGATGGAGCACGGCACCATCGCGATGGGCTGGCGGCAGCTCGGCGACCTGACGCCGTACCGGACACCGGCCGAGATCCGGGCCGCCGTCGACGCGGCCTACCCGCAGTTCTCGGCGCGATCCCGCCAGGTGGCCGCCGTGCAGCTGTACGCGTTCCGCTGCAAGATGCGGGTCGGCGACCACGTCGTCCTGCTGCGGAGCACCGCGCCCGACCTGGCTGTCGGCACGATCACCGGCGACTACACCCACCGGCCCGAGCTCGCCGGGCAGCACGTCCGGCCGGTCCGCTGGGCCCGCGTCGACGTCAGCCGGGCCGAGCTTGGCACCGATCTGCTCGCCGTGCCTGCGCTCACGAGTATCTACCGGGTCGGTCGAACGGATGCGACCGCCCGGGTCGAGGCGCTGCTGAACCACAGTCGGCGCCCCACGCCTCCACCGCCGGTTTCGACGGCGCCGACGACGGCCGTCGACAACCTGCGGCGCAACCTGGAGTACGCACTCAGTCTGGCCACCGCCGGCCAGCACCTGCAGCAGCTCAAGGTCGAGGCGTTCGAGGTCTCAGACGTGTTCAGGGCGGCGTGGGTGCAGTCGGTCGCCGCCCTCGACCACTGGGTCCACCAGGAGATCCGGGAGCGCATGCTGACGCTAGCCGGCCAACCGGCCGGGGCTTGGCCGAAGCAGTTCCAGCGGTTCCAGCTGCCGATCGGGCTCGTCGAACGGGTCGCCGCTCAGGAGCTCACGGTGGCCCAGGCGGTCGATCTGCATTGGTCCGAGGCATTCGGGCGGCTCACGTTCCAGCAACCTGACAAGATCCGCGAGGGGTTGGCGCACGTCGCCGACGTGGCGCAGTTCTGGCAACGGGTGGCCACCGTTCTCACCGAACGCGCGACTGACGGCGTCTCCTACGATGCGAAGCAGGTGCAGGAGCGACTGAACGAGCTTGTCGTACGGCGCAACAAGATCGCACACGAATACGACGAGGATCCCGCGAACGCGCCGCACAAGCGCGACATCGACGCCGCGAGCACCACGAAGGCCGTCGAGTGGATCCGTCAGCTCGTCGAGGCCATGATCGTGGTGCTCAACGGCACGCCTTAGCGGTCCCAGGTCCCGCTGAACACCGACGCCGGGCGGTTGACGAGACCGCCGGTGCCGGCCGCGATGTTCTTGCGCAGCTGGGCCTTCGACTTCGCGCCCTTGGTCGTGACCGGGGGCCCGATCCGCTCCGCGAGCTCGCGCATCTTGGGCAGCGGCAGCTCCTTGTCGTGCTCGATCAGATAACGCTCGACCGCGTCCTCCTCGGTGAACGCCTTGATCTCGGCCACCATCGCGTCGAGGTCGACCTCCGCCTTCGGCGCCTTGGTCGTCGTCCGGCCCGCCGTCCGGGACGTCACGGTGGTCTCACCGCTGCGGAACTCCACGAACGCCCTGCCGTCCGCGAGGTCCGCGAGCTGCTCCGCGGTGAGCTTGGCGAGGAGCTTGCCGATCTCGTTGAGCGCCAACGCTGCCAGCTTCGGGGAATCGGTCACGATGGGAGCCTCTCAAGCTGTTTCCGGAGTTCGTCGATGACGTCGCCCAGGTCGTTGCGCACCTCGGACGGCACGCCGTGAGCCATGATCGTCGGCACGCCGTGCCGGCCGGAGGCGGCGAAGGCGCTGCTGCGATCGCGGATCATCGTGTCGAGGACCGGCACGCCCAGGGCTTTGACCTCGTTGATGAACTGACTGTGCACGTCGATCGGGCGCCCGCTGAAGAGCTGCACCATGGTGAACACGACCGCCGTCCTCGGCATCCGCATCGGTGCCAGCGTCTTGGCACTGCGAGATCCGCTGAGGTGCTGGTTGTAGTCGCTAGTGAGCCGCGTCAATGCCTTGCCGAGTTCCTGGATGCCCTCGGCGGACAGGAAGTCGGGCCGCGCGGGGATGAGCATGATGTCGCTGGCGACGATCGCCATCTTGGTCGTCAGCGAGAACGCCGGTGGGCAGTCGATCAGGATGACGTCGTACTTGGCGAACGCCGGGTCGCCGAGGTCCTCGGCCAGCCGGCGGTGCATGCGCAGGAACTTCGAGTCCTGGATGTTGCCGGTCGCGTCCACCGAGTTCGGGATGAGTACCTCGGCGTCGACCAGGGTCGAGTCGGACGGGATGAGCTCGAGCCAGCCGCCGTGCTTCAGCATGCCGTTGAACCGCGGCGGGCTCACGACCAGCTCCGCGAGGCACTTCGCCCGCCCGCGGTCCGAGCTCTTGAACCACGTCCCGATTGTGCGGACCTGTGTGAGGAACCGGGCCGTCTCGTCGACGGTGAAGAACGACTTGGTGAGGCTCGCCTGCGGATCGAGGTCGATCAGCAGGACCCGCATGCCGAGGTTGGCCAGTCCCGCGCCGAGATTGGCCGTCACAGTGGTCTTGCCCACGCCGCCCTTGTTGTTGGCGACGGCCACAACCTTCACAGTCACCTCCGCGTCCCGGGGACACGCAGGACGCTAGAGCATGGCCGAGGCCGTCGGCAGGGTGCGCCGAACGATCTGCCGGTACCTCCGACCGCGATGTATCCGATCGACGCGGTACGGCGTCTCAAGGACGGATGAATACCGGCTGTCGCCCCGGGTGGCGTCAACCGCGGGCATACAGATGCCGCAAGTTGTCGACGGCGCCTCAGCAGGTGGCGCGGGCCGCGGCGAGGATGGTGTCGGTCACCGGGCCGGGGTGGGAGATCAGGGTCAGGTGGGAGCCGCCCGGGACCGTCGTCACGTGGGAGCCGGCCCGCTTGGCCATCATGTGCTGGGACTGGGGGGTGATGATCTTGTCGGCGTCGCCGATCACGTACCAGGACGGCTTCGTGCGCCAGGCCGCCTTCGCGGACTTGGTCGTGAACGCGGCCTGCGCCGCCGGACGCTGCCCCGCCCACAGCGTCGCGGACTCTTCGAGCGGGAGGTCCGGGGCGAAGGAGTGCTGGAACACCGTCTGGCGCAGGTACAGGTCGGTGCCGACGCTGGTGTAGAGGTCGGCCGGGTCGCCGCCCAGCGCGGAGCCCTGGCCGCTGAGCTGGCCGGTGGTCTCGCCGACGGCGGGGGCGGCCGCGTCGACGTACACGAGCGCCTTCACGTTCGCGTTGCCGTCCGTCGCGTTGGTGACGACCGAGCCGCCGTACGAGTGGCCCGCCACGACGAGCGGGCCGCGCAGGGTGGCCATGAACGCGGCCGCCGCGGCGGCGTCGCCGGTGAGGCCGCGCAGCGGGTTCGCGAACGCGCGGACCTGGTACCCCTCGTGCCGCAGCCGCTCCAGCACCGGGGTCCACGACGACGTGCCCGCCCAGGCGCCGTGGACCAGCACGACCGTCGGTTTGGTGGCGCAGACCGGCGGGGCGAGCCGGGCGACCCGGGCGACCGCCGGCGGCGGGCTCGCGCCGCCGACTGCCAGCACGAGCGCGGCGACGACGGCGCCTCCGAGCATGCGAAACATGGCGCCACGGATACCCGGCCGGCCAGGGCTTACGCGCGGCGTCAAGGAAGCGTCGGGAAAGCCGCCGCGAGCGTCGGGACGGCGTCAAGACCCGTCCACGGCAGCAGGTGCGGGTGTTGTACCGGGGGTAAGGCGCGACGACCGGAGAGGAGCCCACGATGTATCAGCACATCCTCGGCGCGATCGGCGGCGCGGCCGCGCTCGTCGCGACGGCAGCCGGAACCGCCGCCCTGCTGGGCGACGACCACGACACCCGGATCCTCGTCTGGGCCGCGGCGACCAGCGTGTGCACCGCGCTCGTCGGCGGCCGGTGGGTGGTGTGCGGGCTGACCGTGCTCGCCACCGCGCTCATCGCCACCGGGCTGCTGTCGGCGGGTGCCGGCCCGGCCCTCGCGGCCGTAGGGGCCGGCGTCACCGTGCTGGCCGCCCTGCTCGGGGCGAGCCAGCCGGTGACCGTCAGGGCCGGCCGCGCACCGGTCAGGGCCGGAAGCGGTGGCGGGTCGCCGGCTCGGTAAGCAGGTGGCGCGGGCGGACCGGATCGGGCTCCGGCTTGCGACGCAGGCGCGGGCGGGCCGGGCCCCGGCTTGCGACGCAGGCGCAGCCGGCCGGACAGGACGACCACCGGCACCCGGGGTCATGCGACGACCGCGGCCGGGAGGGTAAGGGTCATGGTCAGGCCGCCGCCGGGGGTGTCGTCGGGGGTGAGGGTGCCGCCCATGGCCTCGGTGAGGCCGCGGGACAGGGCGAGGCCGAGGCCGACGCCGGTGGCGTTGTCGCGGTCGCCGAGTCGTTGGAAGGGTTGGA
>NZ_JBEXCY010000140.1:0-30209 GCF_040605515.1 Dactylosporangium sp. NPDC005572
GGCGGAATCTGGGCCCGCCGCAGCCCGGGCTCAGTTATGAAACAGGCCTTAGGGGAGCGGTGGGATACGCGTGGTGGAGTGGTGCCCCAAGCGAGTGTTCGGAGGGGTACGACCCGATGGGGCTTCAGCGTCGCCTGGCCCGCTTACGCTTGTGCCCATAATGCCGGATCTGTTCCTCGTTCTGGCGGGCGATTCGAGCCGCGACGCAGAGTGCTGCTACGGCGCAAAACAGCCAGAGCGCTGCAAGCACTAGGACGCCAGTGAGCTCCACCTCAGCCACCTCACGGGCAATCGGCGATGCTGGCACACGTTGGACGGACCGCGTCGCATGTGATCATCGCTACGAAAAGCGTACGCCGAGGCGGGTGTGATGACGAATGAGGCATCGATCGACCGTGGCAGGCTTGAGGGGTGCGAGTCGGCGCGGTCGACGCCGGGCTTGGGTCTGGAGCAGGCGCCTCCCCGTCGAGTTCGACGTCCCGAGCCCGTCGAGATGACGGCCTACCACATCGTCGCGGAGTCTTTGGCGAACACCGCCAGGCATGCCCACGCCTCCCACGCTCACCTTCAGGCGACGGTCCGAAACGGGCGGCAGCTATGGTCGGTGTCGCTGCGAAGGCCGGGCGGCGGCGGGGTGGGGTTCGGGAAGGTCGATCGGGATGTCGGCCTGCAGTAACGTGCCGCTGTTGGTGGGGCTGGTGATGGTCAGGTGTCCGCCGAGTGCTTCGACCCGGTCTCGAAGGGCGGTCAGGCCAGAGCCGCGGTCGGGGTCGGCGCCTCCGACACCGTCGTCGTGGATGGACAGGCACAGGGTGCCGTCCCGCATCGCCGCCTCTACCTGGACGACGGAGGCGTGGGCGTGTTCGGCCGTGTTGGTCAGCGCTTCGGACACGATGTGGTAAGCGGCGACCTCGATGACCGGGGGCATGCGCTGCTCGGTATGGATGTCGAGTTCGACCGGTACCGATGATTTGCGGGCGAGTGACTTGATTGCAGGTTGCAGTCCGCCTGCGGCGAGCAGCGTCGGATGGATGCCCCGTGAGATCTCTCGCATGTTGTCCACGACGCTGTTCAGGCCGTACACGGCGTTCGACAACTCTGCCTTGGTCCGGTCCAGTTCGGGCGACAGACTGGCTTGCACGAGGCCCAGCTGCAGCCCGATGCCGATGAGTTGCTGCAGCGCGCTGTCGTGCAGCTCGCGCTCGATCCGCTGACGGGCCTGGTCCGCGGCGGCGACGAGCCGGGCGCGGGATGCGGCGAGTTCGGCCCGGCTGTCGGCGTTGGCGATTGCGGTGGCGGCGAGGTCCACGAAGTTCGCGATGCGCGCCTCGGTGTTGGGTGGCAGCGGACCGGGCTGATCCGACGCTAGGGCCGCCACGCCCCACAGGTGCCCTTCGACGGCGATCGGGACCCCGACCGCGGAGCGGATGCCCAACTCGCGTGCGAGCGCCGCGGCGGGGCCGATGGCGCCTTCGAAGCTGTCCATCCGCGCGGGCCGACCTGTGTCCCGCACCAGCGCCAGGACGTTCTCGCCCGCCGCTGACCAGTGCAGCTGCTGCGGTGTGAGACCGGAACGGCTGGTCGACAGGACGCTGACCATGCCGTCGGGCTCGTAACGCAGCAGCCACGTGGAGTACTGACCCTGCAGGTTGCCTTCACCGAGAAGCCCGTGCAGCTCCGTGGTGATCACGTCGAAGACCTCGGGCGGAGGGCCGCCTCGCGCCACGAGTGTCGCCACCCGCCTCAAGGCTGCTTGTTCGGTGGCGAGCCGACCCAGCGAGTCCATCATTGCCGCGCGTTCGTACCCGGCCTCCAGCAGCGATGCGAGCGACGGCACGACGCGCTCCCGCAGACGCTGCACCGTTGGCTCGGGCACCCCGCGCGGCACCCGTAGGGTGCCTACCGGGGTGGTGCCGGCATGCAACGGAAACGCCCACTGCCGGTCATCGCCGGAAACGACGGTGTCATCGATCGCGGCGTCCGGCAGTTCGAGCGCGTCTGCGATGCGCTGCGCGACCGCAGGCAGTACCTCGGCAGGGTCGTCCGCGTGCAGCAGCAGCCTGGCCATGTCGGCGGTGAGGTCGGACTCCTCCGCCCGCACGATGCGCAGCCGTAACACGTTCGCCGTGACGCTCGTGGCCACCGCGATGACGAAGAAGACCGCCACCTCCAACAGTTCCCGCACGTCCGAGACGGCGACCTCGCCGAAGGGCGGGATGTGGAAGATGAAGAACGCCAGGGCGCTCGCCGCCGATGTGGCGATGCCCAGCCACATCCCCCACACCATCGAGACGACCAGCACGCCGATGATGTAGATCATGCCCGGGGACAACGGCTGCACGATCGATCGCAGCGGGTAGAGCAGAAGAGTCTCCACCGCGATCATCAAGATGGCGACCGTGATTCCGACCCTGCGGGACGGGGGAGTCAGTCGCACCAGTCGTGACCGCGAACCGACGCGCACCAGGCAACTGTAGTCCGATTTCACCGGTTTCGGCTCGGCGTCTGTCGTGGGCTGCAGCGGCCAAGGGACCGAGACGCGCGGCGGTCAGGTACTTGGCGCCCATCTCAGTTGGCTATGACGGAGGTCGGTGACTCCACCAGGGCGTACCTAGCCCCGCCTGCGCCGGGCGGTTCCCGCACCTCGTCACTCTCGGCAGTCGGGCCCAACGCTGGTGCCGCACGCGCGGGCGTTGTCTGCGGCAGATCCGTGCGCTCCCGTGTCGAGATCTTGGCGGGTCGAGGGCCAGAATGGCGTGTGATCCGTCGAGTGGCAGCAGCCGACGTTCGGCTCTTTGATCGAGCCATGGGTACATTCGGGGCGGTGTCGGGCGGCGGCCAGGCGTTCCTACGCAGTCCATGTGCTTTGGCCTTCGTGGCCTCCGACGGTGAAGAGATCTTCGGATGGTGCTGGGGCCATCACTTGATCCGACCGGATGCCTCCTCGATGCTCTACCTTCATCGACTGGAGGTGGCGCAAGAACACCGTCGGCGGGGAATCGGTAGGGCACTGCTACGTGCGTTCATGTCGGCCGGCGCGCAGGCCGGTGCCAGCAGGATGCTCTTGACGACAGGCGAGGCGAACGTCCCCGCCCGGGCTCTGTACGAGTCGTTGGGCGGTGGTCTGGCCGCACAAGGTCCCACGGTCAGCTACTGGTTCCTATTGCAGCCGGACGCAACGGCATCAGCCTGTCCTGTCTCGGGCTCGGAAGCCGTTCAGACGCCTGGCTATCGAGCCTTACTGCTCAACGGCGTCGCCGGGGTGGGGAAATCGACCGTGGCCGAAGCGGTCGGACGGGAGCTGACCGGAGCCGGCCACGTCACGGCGGTCGTTGACACAGACCTGTTGGCTCAGTTCGGGCCGCCCCCGAGCGTGGGCCCTGCGGGTGGAGGAGTGTATGACGAGCTCAAGTGCGTCAATCTGGCCTCGGTGTGGGCGAACTTCAGGGCCGCCGGCGCGCGGTTCGTCGTCGCCGCAGCCGTCATCGAGAGCGTGGCCCTGCGGGAACGATATACGCAGAGTCTCGCGGGCTGTGACGTCCGTGTGGTCAGGTTGACCGCTGATGCCGACACCGTTCGCAACCGCCTGCGCCAACGAGACACGGGACCAAAACTCGAACAGCATCTGAGGGCGCTGGACCGGCATGGGCCCCCACCGACCGAGACCGCCGTTGAGGACTTCACGGTCAGGAACGACCGCACCCCCGCTGACATCGCCACCGAAATACTCGTCCGGGCGGGGTGGGCGGATCAGGTCAGCTGACGCATCGCCGATCGCGGCACTAACCGGATCCTTTCACATAGCGGGCGGCGACGCTGCGGTTGAGCTTGAGCTGGTTGATCCCGTACTTGATGCCGTGCCGCTGGTTGCACCTCATGCACCTCTCCTTCTCGAAGGCGTACGGATGGTCGCCTGGGCTGAGTGCGGGCGGCGCAGCCCGTCCAGCACGAGGGTGATGACATCGTCGGCCTCGGCTCGCCAACCGGGGCGGTCGTGGGCCGCACCGATGCCGTGCAGCGCCATCATCACGGCACCGGCACCCACGTCGTCGCGAACGGTGCCGTCCCGCACGGCGGCGGCCACCAGGTCGGTGACGGCCTGCTCCAGCGCCCGGCTGCCCTCGGCGAGGACGCCCGAGCGATCGGCCATGAGCGTGGCCAGCGTCCGGGCCAGGCCCTCGTGGGCATCCATGTGGTCGACCATGCCGCGTAGGAAGGTCGCCAAAGCCTCCGCCGCGGGCAGCGTGGCTTGTAGCTGGCGGGCGCGGTCGCACAGCGCGGCGACTTCCCCGTGGTAGACCGCCTCGGCCAGCGCCTCCCTGGTGGGGAAGTGCCGGTACAGCGTGCCCGTGCCCACCCCGGCCAGGCGGGCGAAGTCGTCGAAGCGCAGGTCGAAGAAGTCGCCGGCGTCGAAGACCTCTCGTGCCTTGGCGAGCAGGGCCTCGCGCTTGCGTTGGGCGTCGGCCCGCAGCGGCTTGTCGGCGGTCATGCGCTACCTCGCGTTGACAAATGGAGATGACCTCCATATTTTGGAAAATGGAGATGACCTCCAAATCGATCGTACCCACGAGGTGCAGCGTGAAGATCCTGATGTTCGGCCGCGGCGTGATCGCCACCGTCTACGGCTGGGCCCTGCAACAGTCGGGACATGACGTCGAGTTCTACGTCCGCCCGGGCCGCGCGGCAGCGTACGGGGACACGACAGATCTCGACCTGCTCGATACGCGGCGCCGGGTGTGGGGGCAGCGCGTCGTCAAGAAGTGGCCGGTGCGCTACCGCGAGGCGCTGGAGCCGGACCACGACTTCGACCTGATCGTGCTCAGCGTGCCGCACCACCGCCTCGCGGAGGCCACGGCCTTCCTGGCGCCGCGCGTCGGTCAAGCCACAGTGCTGGTCTTCGGCAACATCTGGACCGAGCCGCTGGCCGCGGTCGGCGCACTCCCTGTCGACCAGATCGCCTGGGGCTTTCCCCAGGCCGGTGGCGGTTTCGGCGCGGACGGCGTGCTCCGTGGGGCGCTGCTGCCGTCGGTCATCTTCGGCACCCTCGGCCAGCCCCCGACCGACCGTGAGCGGGCCGTGCGCAGGGTGTTTCGCGAGGCTGGGTTCCGGCTCAAGGAGCAGCCTGACTTCCGCGGCTGGCTGTGGGTCCATTTCGTGTCGGACGCGGGCCTGTTCTCGCAGGGCCTGCGGCTGGGTTCCCTGTCCAAGCTGGCCGGGGCAACGGGCGACCTGCGCGAGGGGCTGCTGGCTGGCCGCGAGCTGCTGCCGCTCCTCGAGGCGCGCGGCCTTGACCTGCGACGTCACCGGGGCGGTGTGCTGCTGTTCCGGGCGCCCACCTGGCTGACGGCCCCCGCGCTCGCCTGGCTGACTGCTCATGTCGCGCCCGTGCGCGTGAATTTTGCGGCGCACTCCGACCCCGACGCCGAGGAGCCGCGTGAGGTCTGCCGGGACACCCTGGCCGAAGCACGACGGTTGGGCATCTCGGTACCGCGACTGGAAGCGGCGGAACCGAACTTCGCCCGTGAGGGAACGGGTCGAGTCTGAACCCACCGACGTCGTCGGTCCCGGTGGTCCATTGCGGCTCCTCGGTCCGCCGCATCCCAGACTGGAACGGCGCTCATCCGGTTTCCGCCCATACGAGCGGTCTGGTCCTGCCTGCCTGGCCCGCGGGCTGGGCGGATCAGACGGTGCGCGGCGCCTTCGCGAGGTTCGCCTCCAGTTCCGCCTTGTCCTGGCGGATGACGTAGGCCGGCCGGTCGCGCTCGACCCGCCACGACTCGCTGAGCGGACTGACGTCGACGGCGTCGAACCCGATCTTGTCGTAGAGGTCGACGACGAACGCGACGGCCTCCGGATAGTCCGACGACACGGTCAGCGCGCGCCGGCCGGGCGTGCCCGCCGGCGAGCCGTCGGTGTTGATGCCGGCTGCGGCGATGTGGTTGAACGCCTTGACCACCTTCGCCCCGGTCAGGTGGGCCTGCAGGAGTCCGGAGGTGGTGGCCTCACCGCGGTCGAGTTCGGGGAACCGGCCGTCGCGCTCCCAGTAGTAGTTGTTGGTGTCGAGCACGATCTTGCCGGCGAGCGGCTCGATCGGAACCTCGCGGTAGCGGCCGAACGGGATCGTGACGACGACCACGTCGCCCGCCGCACCCGCCTCGGCCGCGCTCGCCGCCCGCGCGGCCGGCCCCAGGTCCTCGACAAGGGCGGACAGGGTCTCGGGTCCGCGGGAGTTCGCGATCACGACGTCATGGCCGAGCGCGATCACGGCCCGGGCGACCGCGCTGCCGATGTGTCCTGCCCCGATGATGCCGAATGTAGTCACGCTGCGCAGAACCCGCCCCACGCAAGGGCTATTCCCTTGCCCGGCACGGTGCCCGATGTGACATACCAGGGCATCGAGGTGGTACTCGGATACACGTGCAGACCCGCGAGGGCTTCCCGCTGAGGCGGCGACCGAAGTATCGAAGCCGGACTGGCAGGCCCGCAGGGGTGGATCAGCACGCAGAACGCGTCCGGCCCGACCCGGGTCGCGGGCACTCTGGTCAGAACCTGGCGGAATGTGACCTCCTCGCCGCGCGGCCGCGTTACCAGGAACCGGTCCTGCTCGCCGAGGCCCAGCGGGAGGCGGGGCGGTCCAGGCCGAGGTGCTCGCGCAGCGTCCGGCCGGTGTACTCGGTGCGGAACAACCCGCGGCGGCGCAGTTCGGGCACGACGAGCTGGGTGAAGTCGACCAGCGTCTCGGGCTGCCACGGGAACGAGACGTTGAAGCCGTCGGCGGCGCCCTGCGTGAAGTGTTCCTCGATGTGGTCGGCGACGTCAGCCGGCGTGCCGATGATCGCGCCGTCGCCGTCGGAGACGATGCGCACCAGGTCGCCGATCGTCAGGCCGTCCCGCGCGGCCTGCGCGTAGATCTCCGCCTGCGCGCCCGCACTGCGGTTGCTGCCGGCCGGCGGCAGCGGCAGCGGCGCGTCGAGCGGCAGCCCGGACAGCTCGACGCCCGCCCAGTACTGCACGTCGGCCAGCGCCACCCGCGGGTCGAGCAGGTCGCGGACCGCCGCGAACCGGTCCTCGGCCTCGGCCCTGGTCGGGGCCACGACGGTGGCCAGCTCGGGCAGCACGAGAATCCGGTCCGGGTCCCGGCCGAGCCGCGCCGCCTGCTGTTTGACGCTCGCGTAGTAGGCCTGCGCGTCGGGCAGTGGCAGGGCGCGGGTGAACACGACGTCGGCGATCCGCGCGGCCAGGGCCCGGCCGGCGCCGGACGAGCCGGCCTGGGCGATCACCGGCCGGCCCTGCGGCGGGCGGCGGATGTTCAGCGGCCCGGCGACGTCGAAGTACGCCCCGTGGTGGTGCAGCCAGTGCAGCTTGTCCGGGTCGAAGAACCGGCCCGTCGTCCGGTCGGCCAGCACGGCGTCGTCGTCGAAGGAGTCCCACAGGCCGGCCACGACGTCGAAGAACTCCTCGGCGCGGCGGTACCGCTGGTCGTGCGGCAGGTGCGCGTCGAGCCCGAAGTTGCGGGCCTCGGCGTCGTTGAGTGAGGTGACGACGTTCCAGCCGGCGCGGCCTTTCGACAGGTGGTCCAGCGACGCGAACACCCGGGCGACGGTGTACGGCTGGTTGTACGAGGTGGACGCGGTCGCCACCAACCCGATCCGGCTGGTGAGCGTCGTCAGTGCGGCCAGGACCGTCGTCGGTTCGAGGGTGTCGTTGACCCAGGCGACCCGTTCGGTCACCTCCGGCGGGTCGTCGGGCACGCCGAGCAGGTCGGGCAGGAACACCGAGTCGAACGTCGCCGCCTCCAGCCGGCGGACCTGCTCGGCGAGGAACGCGAAGTTCACGCCGGCGTCCGGCGGGTTGCCGGGCACCCGCCAGCCGGCGTGGTACTCGCCGGCGCCCTTGAGGAAGCCGTTCAGGTGCAGCTGGCGGATGCTCATCGTGGTCCCTTCGGCAGCGGCAGGCCGAGACGTTCCCGGAGGGTCGCGCCCTCGGCCGGCCGGAACAGTCCCCGCTCGGCCAGGATCGGCAGCACCTCGGCGGTGAACCGGTCGGCCTGCTCGGGCAGGTACGGGAACGACACGTTGAACCCGTCGACCGCGCCGGTGCGCCACACTGCGGCGATCCGATCGGCGACCGTCGCCGCCGAGCCGGCGGTGTCGGCGCGGGCCGAGAACCGCAGGGCCAGCTGCCGCAGCGTCAGCCGCTCGGCGCGGGCCACGGCGAGGAGCCCGGCGCGGCGACTCTGCGACCGGTTGGTGTCGCCGCCGAAGTCGGGCAGCGGCTCGTCGAGGTCGAGGTCGCTGAAGTCCTCGTCGCCGAAGTTGTCCTGGACCAGGCGGCGCAGCACGTCGTCGTGGATGAGCGAGCCGAGCTCGGCGAGGATCTCGCCGGCCTCGGCGTCGGTGTCGGCGACGATCGGGGTCAGGATCGGCCACACCCGCACGTCGCCGGGGTCGCGGCCGGCCCCGGTCACCGCGGCGTCCAGGTCCCGGCGGTACCGCACGGCCTCGTCGGTGTTCAGCGGCGCGGTGAAGACGACCTCCCCGACGCGGGCCGCGAACGCGCGGCCGGTCTGCGACGCCCCGGCCTGGAACAGCACCGGGTGGCCCTGCGGCGGGCGGGCCAGGTTCAGTGGCCCGGCGACGTCGAAATGCTTGCCGTGGTGGTCGATCGCCCGCCGGCCGTCCCGCCGGAAGTACAGGCCGGCCTCCTTGTCACGGATGAGCGCGTCGTCGGCGTAGGAGTCCCAAAGGCCCTTGACGACGTCGACGAACTCGGCCGCCCGCTCGTAGCGTTCCGCGTGGCCGAAATGCTCGGCCCGGCCGAAGTTCGCCGCCTCGAGCGGCACCACGCTCGTCACGACGTTCCAGCCGGCCCGCCCGCCGGAGATGTGGTCGAGGGAGGCGAACTTGCGGGCCAGGTTGTACGGCTCGTTGTAGCTGGTGGTGGCCGTGGCGACCAGGCCGATCCGGGAGGTCTGCTGGGACAGCGCGGCGAGCAGGGTGATCGGTTCGAGGTAGTCGGCACGGGTGGTGCGGTGCAGCGAGTCGAGCTGGTGGCCCCAGATCGCCACGACGTCGGCGACGAACAGCGCGGCGAACCCGGCGTCCTCCAGGGTGCGGGCGAGGCGGACGTGAGCGTCGAGGTCGAGCTCGCCGTCGGGGGTGGCGCGCGGGTGGCGCCAGCCGGCGATGTGCCCGCCCGAGCCGTGGACGAGCGCCCCGAACTGCAGATGGTCAGGGCGTGGCATGGACGGCTCCGCTCAGCTGCGGGACGACGTCGGACGCCAGCCGCTGCAGGGTCCGTACCGCGGCGTCGATGCTCGTGCTCTCCGCCTGCACGGCGAAGACGAAGTCCGCGGCGACGGGCAGCAGCGGGTCGGTGAGCACCGAGGCAGCCACCTGCTCGCCGCTGCCGTAGTGGACGTTCAGCGCGGCGAGCACCTCGTGCGGTCCGGGCGCGTCGCCGAGGTACTGCTGCGAGAGCGGGCCCTCGGCGAACCGGCGCACGTCTGGCCACAGCAGCGCAGCCTGGCTGTCCCGGTCGCCGCCGGGGACCAGCGCGGGGAAGCCGCCGCGGAACGCCGCCACCCGGCTGCCGCCGGCGGCGAGGTACGCGTCGGCGAGGGCGCGCTGCACCGGGCCCGGCCCGATGCCGACCAGCAGGCCGCGGCCGGTCGCGGCGAGCTCGGCGGCGCGCTGTGGGGTGGACGGCGACTCCCAGATCCGCTCCAGCAGCTGCGGCCGCACCGGGTTGACCCGCAGCCCGTCGGCCAGCTCACCACCGCCGAGCAGGTGCAGCAGGAGGTCGCGGTGCTCGGCGTAGAGCTCGTGCCGGCGGGCGGGGTCCTTGCCGAACGCGGCGAACTCGGGCACGGACGGCCCGCCGGCGCCCAGGCCCAGTTCGAGCCGCCCGCCGGACAGCACGTCGAGCACCGCGGCGTCCTCGGCGACCCGGACCGGGTGCTCCAGCGGCAGCACGACGACGCTGGTGCCGAGGCGGATCGTGCTGGTCGCCTCGGCCGCCGCGGCGAGCAGCACCAGCGGCGACGGCAGCCGGCCGGCGTCGTTGCCGAGGTGGTGCTGGGCCAGCCAGCCGGAGGTGAACCCGAGCTCCTCCGCGGCGACGTACAGGTCCACCAGGCCGGGCAGCAGCTCCCGCGCCGGTGCGGTCCCGTGGACGTGGGTCTGGAATCCGAAGGTCACGACGCCGGCCTCCAGCCGAACTCGGGCGCCACCTCGGTGGCGATGATCTCCAGCCGGCGGATGTCCTCCGCGGCGCTGGACGCCTCGTGCTGTACCACTGGGAAGAAGTAGTCCACGTGGCCGAACAGGGCCGGGTCGCGGCGCAGGCTGCCGACGACGTCGGCGGTGCTGCCGTAGTGGACGTTGATGCGCTCGGCGAGCTGTTCGTCGTCGTACCCGGACAGGTCGGTGAACCGCTGGACCTGCTGGCGGAACAGGGCCAGGCCGCGGCCGAGGTCGGCCAGGGCGTCCGCCCGCGAGCGGCCCGGGAAGACCGCCCGGGCGGCGCCGACGCGCGGCCGGCCGGGCCCGGTCCAGGCGGCCCGGTAGGCGTCGATGAGCGGCAGCTGGTCGTCCTCCGGCCGGTGGATGAACGTGCCGATGAACAGCCCGTCGCCGGTCCGGGCGATCCGGCGGGCCTTCTCGGCGCGGGACGTGGACTGCCAGATGCGCCCGCGCAGCTGTGGCGCCGGGGGGTGCAGCACGAGCTCGGTGCCCCGCACCGGCTTGCCCTCCAGCGCGCCGTGCACGACCTCCAGCGCCTGCACGTAGCGGTCGTCCAGCGTGTCCGAGGTGAAGCCGAACGCCGGGTACGCGGCCGCGTTCGCGCCACCGGTGCCGAGGCCGAGCTGTACCCGCCCGCCGGACAGCTCGTCGAGCACGGCGGCGTCCTCGGCGAAGCGCAGCGGGTCCTCCAGCGGGATGGTGCTGATCGCGGTGCCCAGCTCGATCCGGCCGGTCCGGCGGGCCGCGGCGGCGAGCAGCACGAGCGGCGACGGCAGCCGGGCGCCGTCGTGGCTGAAGTGGTGCTGGGCGAGGAAGACCCCGTCGTAGCCGAACGCCTCGGCCGCGGCGACGGTGTCGAGCAGTTCGGCGTACACCTGCTCGGCCGGCTTGCCGTAGCCGTGGACGTGCGTCAGGAAACCCAGTTTGAACGGCTTGTCGGGATCAGGCATCGGTGCTCCTCACAGGCAGGCGCGGGACGGCGGCGACGAGGCCGCGCGTGTAGGCGTGCCGGGGGTCGTCCAGCACGGCGCCGGTCGGGCCGGACTCGACGACCCGCCCGGCGTGCATCACCACCACCCGCTCGGCGAAGCGCTGCACCAGGCCCAGGTCGTGCGACACCAGGACCACGGCGAGGCCGAGCGTGGCGTTCAGGTCGCGCAGCAGCGCGATGATCTCGGCCCGGACGGTGACGTCGAGGGCACTCGTCGGCTCGTCGCCGACGAGCAGCCGCGGGCGGTGCACGATAGCGCGGGCGAGCGCGACGCGCTGGCGCTGGCCGCCCGACAGCTCGTGCGGGTAGGACGCCGCGCGGTCCGGGCCGAGGCCGACCCGCGTCAGCACGTCGGCGACGAGCCGGCGGTGGTCGCCGGGCACCTTCAGCGCGCGCAGCGGCTCGGCGATGACGTCGTGGACGCGGAAGCGCGGGTCGAGCGAGGCGTACGGGTCCTGCAGCACGATGCCGGTGCCCGCGCGCAGCCAGCGCAGGTTGCGGGCCGGGCCCGCGACGACCGGCCGGCCGTCGAACGTGACCTGCCCGCGGGTAGGCCGGTCCAGGGCGAGCAGCAGCCGGGCCAGGGTCGACTTGCCCGACCCCGACTCGCCGATCACGGCGACGATCTCGCCCGCGTCGACGTCGAGGTCGACGTCCACCAGCGCGTGGTGCACCGGGTGCGGGCCGCCGAGGCGCTGCCGGGGCAGCCGGTAGTCGCGCGCCAGCCCGCGGGCGCTGAGCAGCGGCGCGCTCACGGCCGGCTCGCCACGGGTGCGTCGGCTGCGAGCGGTTGGCTCGCCACGGGAGTGCCGGCCGGGAGCGGCCGGCTCGCCACCGGCGCGCCGACGAAGCTGGTCGCGTAGGCGGCGGCCGCCAGCGCGGCGGTGACCGGATGGGCCGGGGACGCCAGCAGGTCGGCGACTGCCGCCTGCTCGATCACCCGGCCGTCGGCGAGCACGGCGGCGCGGGCGACGATCCGGGCCAGCACCGCCAGGTCGTGGGTGATGAACAGCAGCGACGCGCCGGACCGGGTGACCTCGTGGTCGAACAGGTCCAGGATGCCGGCCTGGATCGTCACGTCCAGCGCGGTCGTCGGCTCGTCGGCGATGATGAGCCGCGGCCCGGTCGCGATCGCGGCTGCGATCGCGACGCGCTGCCGCTGGCCGCCGGACAGCTCGTGCGGGTAGCGGTACACGATCCGCTCCGGGTCGGGCAGGTGCACCCGCGCGGCCAGCTTGACGGCCCGCTCCAGCGCCTGCCGTTTGGTGAAGCCGTAGTGGATGCGCAGCGACTCGCCGATCTGGGCGCCGACCCGGCGCACCGGGTTGAGCGCGGTGGCGGGCTCCTGGAACACGATGCCGGCCTGCCGGCCGCGCACGGCCGCCAGCTCCCGGTCGCTGCGGCCGACCAGCTCCCGGCCGTCCAGCCGGATGCTGCCGGAGACCGTACTGCCGGGCGGCAGCAGCCCCAGCATGGCGAGGGCGGTCAGCGACTTGCCCGACCCGGACTCGCCGATCAGGCCCAGCCGGTCGCCGTCGCCGAGCGACAGGCTCACCCCGTCCACGACCGTCCTGCCGCGGATGGCGATCCGCAGGTCCTCGATCTCGAGACTCATCGAGCGGCCTCCTGAGCGACGGACCGGCGGCGCAGCCGCGGGTCCAGCGCCTCCCGCAGCGCGTCCCCGAGCAGGGTGACGGCGAGGACGGTCAGCGCGATGGCGAGCCCGGGCCACAGCACCGACGCCGGTTGGACGCCGATGTACTGCTGCGAGTCGGCGAGGCTGCGGCCCCACGAGGCCGCGCCGGGCGGGGCGCCGTAGCCGAGGTACGACAGGCTCGCCTCGGCGAGGACCGCCACCGCGGCCACGTACGACAGCTGCACGATCATGACCGGACCCACGTTGGGCACGACGTGCCGGGCCAGGATTCCGGCCGGCCCGACGCCGCTGGCCCGGGCGGCGAGCACGTAGTCCGACGCGATGACGCGGCGGACCTCGGGCCGCACGACCCGGGCGATGTTCACCCCGATGCCGGTCCCGACGGCGGTGACGACGACCCAGAGGGAGCCACCGAACGCCGCCGCCAGCAGCATCGCGATCAGCAGCAACGGGAATGCGATGAGGATGTCGACGAGCACGATCAGCGGTTCGGCGATCCGGCGCGGGCTCAGCGCGGTGGCCGCCGCGAGCGCGATGCCGAGCAGCGCCGCGACGAGCGTGGCCCAGCCGGCGACGAACACCGTGGTACGACTGCCGGCCAGCAACCAGCTGAGGATGTCCCGGCCGATCTGGTCGGTGCCCAGCCAGTGCGACCAGCCGGGTCCGCGCCACCGCTCGGCGACGTCCTGGCGCAGCAGCGGGTACGGCGTCCAGAACAGCGAGACGAGCGCCGCGACGAGGACCCCGCCGACGACCGCCGTGCCGAAGACGCCGGCCGGGCGGCGCAGCAGCTCACCGATCCAGCCCCTCATGACGCCTCCACCTTCTGCCGGGGGTCGGCGAGCCGGTGCGCGACGTCGACCAGGGTGCCGATCACCAGCACGACCGTGGTCAGGAACAGCACCTCGCCCTGGACCTTGGTGAGGTCGCGGCTGCCGACGTCGCCGACCAGCATCCGCCCGATGCCGGGGAGGTTGAACAGCGACTCGACGACGACCGCGCCGGTGACGAGGGCGGCGATCTGCAGCGCCGAGACCGACAGCAGCGACAGTCCGACGTTCGGCAGGCCGTGGCGCAGCAGCGCCCCGGTGCGGGTCAGGCCGCGAGCCGCGGCGGCCCGCACGTAGTCCTGCGCCAGCGCCTCGAGCACCGCGGAGCGGACGAAGCGCAGTAGCACGACCCCCTCGATGATGCCGATGGTCAGCGCCGGCAGCAGCAGCGCCTCGAACGCCGCGAGGGGTTCGGCCCAGCCGGCGTCGGGGAAGCCGTTGCTCGGCAGGACGCCGAGCAGCCCGACGCCCCGGCCGAACACCACGATCAGCAGCAGGCCGGTCCACAGCACCGGCACGGCGGCCATGGCCTGCGATACGAAGCTGATCACCACCCCGGTCCGCCGGTCGTGCCGCAGGCCGGAGTAGATGCCCAGCGGTAGCGCGACCAGTGCGGTCACCACGAAGGCCAGGACGGTGAGGGGAACCGTCACGCCGAACCGTTCGGCCAGGGCGGAGCTGACGGTCTGGTTGGTCAGCAGCGACCGGCCGAGGTCGAGCCGGAGCAGCCCGCCCAGCCAGTCGAAGTACTGGCCGGGCAGGCTGCGGTCGAGACCGAGGTTGGCCCGGACCCTGGCGACCTGCTCGGGCGTCGCCTTCGTCCCGCCGATGAGCTGCGCGACGTCGCCCGGCAACACCCGCAGGACGAGGAAGATCACCATGCTGGCGCCGAGCACTCCGAGGACGAGCAGCGCCAATCTCCGTACCAGGAACCGGACCATGCTCCCACACTTCCTACTTGCTGATCTTCGCGTCGGTCAGGTCGAGCCGCGAGCTGGTCGAGTCCGTCGGCACGCCGGTGACACCCTTGCGCACGGCGATGGTCGGCGTCGGGTTGTACAGCCAGTCGGCCGCCGCGTCCTGGGCGACGATCCGGGCCGCCTGCTGCAGCAGCGAGGCGTACTCGGCCTCCGAGGCCGCCGTCGTGGCCTGCTGGTAGAGCTGCTGCACCTGCTGGTTGTCGTAGCCGAAGTAGTACTTCGGGTTCGCCCAGTTGTAGAAGTCGCGGGCCTCGGCGTGGTCGACGATGCTGAGCTGGTAGTCGTGGTTGGTGTACACGTCCTTGAGCCAGGTCGCGAACTCCTCCGCCTTGACCGTGAGCTTGATGCCGACCTGGGCGAGCTGGCTGGTGAGCAGGTCGGTGACCGTCGAGCCGTAGAACGAGGCGATGCGCAGCGTCAGCTCCAGGCCGTTGCCGTGGCCGGCCTCGGCGAGCAACTGCCTGGCCTTGGCCGGGTCGTACGGGTACAGGCCGGACAGATCCTGGTAGCCGGGGTCGGACTCGACGATCGGGCCGGACAGCGTCTTGCCGCCGCCGACGGCCTTGACGATCGCCGCGTGGTCGATCGCGTAGCGGATCGCCTGGCGCACCCGCAGGTCGGTGAAGGGCGCGACGCGGTTGTTGAAGGCGAGCGTGAACTTGTCCGACGCGAACCCGGTGACCAGGTCGTAGCCGGTGTTGTTCTGCACCTGGGAGCGCAGGTTGGGGTCGATGCTGGCCACGTCGACGGTGCCGGCCTGCACCGCGTTGACGATCGCGTTGGTGTCGCTGAACAGCTTGAATACGACGGTGCCGACCTGGGCCGGGTCACCCCGGTACTTCGGGTTGCGGGTGAGGGTCAGCGTGGCGCCCGGCTTGAAGCTCGACACCTGGAAGGGGCCCGAGCCGATCGCCGTGGACTTGCGGTCGTTGGTCGCCTTCTGGTCGAAGACCAGGCCGACCCGACCGGCGAGGTTGTACAGCAGCGTCGGGTCCGGCTGCTTGAGCTTGACCACCACGGTGTGCTCGTCGGACGCGGTGACCGAGCCGACGCTCGCCAGTGCCTGGTAGTCGTGGTACTGCTTCGCCGTCACCTCGGTGATCGACCACACCACGTCGGCGGCCGTCAGCGGGTCGCCGTTGCTGAACGCCGCGTCCGGGGCGAGCGCGAAGGTGTAGGTCAGCGCGTCCTGGGACACGGTCCAGCTCTTGGCGACGCTGGGCAGGATCTTGCCTCTGGGGTCGCGGGAGACCAGCGGCTGGTAGACATTGTCGATCAGGGTCTGGTCGAGCGCGGCACCGGCGGTGCTGCGGATGTCGAGGTTCTCGGGGAACAACTGCAGCGCCACCGTGAGCGTGGTCTCCGGGGCCGCGTTCGAGGGACTGCTCGCCGGCTCATTCGCCGCCCAGGCGGCGATGCCACCGGCGGCGGCCAGCACGACGACGGCGGTCGCGGCGCTGATGAGGATCCGGCGCTTGCGGCGGGCGGCTGCGTTGGCGGCGCTCTGGTCGGTCAGCGTCGGGTCGGTGCTGACGCTGCTGGTATCGGTCTGTTCGGTCTGCTCGGTTGAAAGGTCGTCGCTCATGACGGATTTCCCTTCTCGGGAGGGGTCTGGAGGGGATCGGAGGCGTCAGCGGCTACGACACATGCGTGGTCACCGCCTCGAATCCGCGTTCCAGGTCCGCCAGCAGGTCGTCGACGTCCTCGATACCGACGGAGAGCCGGATCAGGCCCGGCCCGATCCCGCCGGCGCGCAGCTGCTCCTCGGTCAGGTTGGCGCTGACGGTGGAGGCCGGGTGGATGATGAGGCTGCGGACGTCGCCGATGTTGGCGAGATGGCTGAACAGCCGCACGGCCTCGACGAACCGGCGGCCCCTGGCCAGGCCCGCGGCCAGCTCGAAGGAGACGACGGCGCCGGCGCCGCGGGGCAGGTAGCGGCGGGCCAGCGCGGCGTGCGGGCTGGTGTCCAGGCCCGGGTAGTGCACCTGGGTCACCTGCGGATGGCGGTCGAGGAACTCGGCGACCGCCTGGGCGTTGGCGACGTGCTGGCGGACCCGCAGGCTCAGCGTCTCCAGGCCCTGCAGCAGCAGGAAGCTGTTGAACGGCGAGGGTGCCGGGCCGTAGCCGCGCAGCACCGTCGTGCGCAGCCGCAGGGCGTAGGCCAGCCCGAGCTTGGCGAACCGCTCCCAGTACCCGACCTCGCCGTGGCTCGGGTCGGCGGTGTGGAACCCGGGCCAGCGCCGCGGCTCGGCGCCGAAGTCGAAGCTGGCGCCGTCGACGACGACGCCGCCGATCGCGGTGCCGTGCCCGCTCAGGAACTTCGTCGTGGAGTGCACGACGATGTCGGCGCCGTGGTCCAGGGGGCGCACGAGGTACGGGGTGGCGAGGGTGTTGTCGACGATGAGCGGCACCCGGGCGTGCTCGTGTGCGACCTGCGCCACCGTTTCGATGTCGAGCACGACGCCGGTGGGGTTGCCGATGCTCTCGGCGAAGAATGCGCGAGTGTTCGGCCGGGTCGCGCGGCGCCACTCGGCCGGGTCGTTGACGTCGGACACGAAGGTCGTGTCGATGCCGAGCTCGGCGAAGCGCTCGCGCAGCAGCAGGACCGTGCCGCCGTAGACCCGGTCGGAGGCGACCACATGGTCGCCGCTGCGGAGCAGGTTGAGCAGTGCGAGGGTGGTCGCGGCCTGGCCGCTCGACACGGCGACTGCGGCCGAGCCGTGCTCGAGTGCGGCGATGCGCTGCTCGGCGACGACCGACGTGGGGTTGGACAGTCGCGAGTAGGCGTGCTGCTCGAGGTCGTCGAGGCGGAACGATGCGGCCGCCTGGTCGACGCTGTCGAACACGTAGCTGGTCGTCGCGAAGATCGGTGTCGCGCGGGCGCCGTTGGCCGGGTCGGGGGCAGCGCCGGCGTGCACCTGGAGCGTGTCGAAGCCCCACTCGGAAGTCGTCATCGACAAGAGATACTACACTAATCCCATAGGATATATGGGAGCGATATGATTTAGTTATGATCTCCGAACGGCTGGTGCGGCTGCGCGGCACCTACAACCTGCGTGACACCGGCGGCCGGGCCGCGGGGACCGGCCGCACCCGGTGGGGCAAGCTCTACCGCTCCGACGCGCTGCACCGCCTCGACGACGACGACCGGCGCGAGCTGGCGGCGCGCCGCATCGGGCTGGTCGTGGACCTGCGCCACGAGTCCGAGCGCACCGGCTTCCCGAGCGCCCTGCGGGGCCTCGGCGCCGAGGTGGTCCACGTGCCCGTGCTCGGCGCCGCGCCCGAGACCTTCCTCGCGGCGGGCGCGGGCCTGGACGAGTTCTACGACCACATCGTCCACGAGCGCGGCCATGCCCTCGTCGCGGCGGTCCGGGTGCTCGCCCGCTCCGGGAGCACGCCGGTGATCGTCCACTGCACCTCCGGCAAGGACCGCACCGGGCTGGTCGTCGCACTGGCGCTGGCGCTCGTCGGCGTCGGGCGCAGCACGATCGTCGACGACTACGCCGCCACGCAGCACCACCTGCCGCCGGCCCTGCTCGACCAGGTCGTCGCCCACTGGCGGCAGGCGCACGGCCGCCCGGTGGCGAAGCTGGAGACGCTGGTGCGGCTGAGCCCGCCGGCCGCCCTGGAGCGGGTCTTCGACCGGATCGAGGCGCGGCACGGCTCGGCCGAGGAATACGCCCGGGAGCACGGCCTCACCGGCGAGGACCTGATGCTGCTCGCCGACGTCCTCGTGGGCAGGCCGCCGGCCGCGGGTCCGCGCTGCGTCAGCCGGCGGCGGACCCAGCGGTGAAGTCGGCGGTGAAGTCGGCGATGACCTCGGCCAGCCGGGCCGGGTGCTGCTCCTGGACGTTGTGCCGGGAGTCGACGTCGACGATGCGGGCATCGGGCACCCGCCCCGCGAACTCGGCGACGACCTCGTCGGGAAGGTAGCCGCCGGTGGCCCGCACGAGCAGGACCGGCGCGGTCAGTGCCTCCAGCACCGACCACAGATGTGCGTAGTCGACCCTCGGCGGGCGCGCGTCCGGCGGCGGGCTGCCGAAATGGTGCTTGAAGACCACCCGGCCGTCGTCGCGGACCCTGGTGTTCTGCAGTACGCCACGGTCCAGTGCGGGGCCGGGCTCGGCGATGCCGGCGCTCGCCGCGAGGGCGGCAAGCTGTGCGCGGGACTCGAACACCAGCGGCCCGGACAGGAATGCGCGCACCTGCTGGGCGTCCTGCTCGCGAACGCCCGGCGAGACGTCGACCAGGACGAGCCCGCGCAGCAGGTCCGGGCGCAGCTCCGCCACCGCCAGCGCGACCAGTCCGCCGAGGGACTGCCCGACCAGCACCTGCGGCCGGCCGTCGGCAAGCGCCTCGACCGCGGCCGCCACGGCCCGGGCCACGGTCCGCGGCGTGTAGTCGAAGTCGTCGCGCCAGGCGGAGTCACCGTGTCCGGGCAGGTCGAGCGCGAGTGCGGGGCTGCTCAGTCGCAGCACGGTCGCGTCCCAGGTGTGCGCGTTCAACCCGAGGCCGTGCAGGAAGGTGTACCGCGGCGGCTCGTCACCCCACACCAGCGCACTCACCGACCCGTCCGCGGTCTCCACCTCGGCGCGGCGCACGGCCGGTAGTGCTGCGTCGAAGCCGACCTCCTGTGCGGTGCCGGCCAGCAACGCGAACTCGTCTGCCACCTCGTCCTCCATCCTTGGGTGCGGATCAGCTATGTCGTGACGGGACCGTGTGCGTTGTCCGGCGTCTGGCAGCCAGGAGGCCACGCGAGGTGCCGAAGCCGACCAGCATGTGTGCGGCGCGCGTCACCCGGTTCAGCACCCGGGTCACGACGGCTTGCTGTGTGAAGGACATGGCCGCAGCCTATCCGCTAATCCTATTGAGTCGATAGGATTAAACTCACCCCGGGCCGCCGCCGGATCCGTAACGCATCGGACATGGTGGATCAATGCTGGTTGTCTACCGTTCGAATGCCCCCTCCTTCTACCGACGACCCTCGATGACCCTGGAGAGCCGCTCATGGTCCTGCACCGCGAGCCCGTCCGCATCGTGCTGAGCGCCGGCGGCGTGCCTGCCGCCGTGCACCCGGCGCCCGGCGTGCGATGACCGTCCGGCCCGCCGCGCCGCAGGCCGACACGCTGGTCGAGCGCGTCCTCGCCGCCATGCCGGTGATCGGCGGACATCACGGCCCGCCGGTGTGCACCGGACCGGGCCACGTCGTCGCCGGCCCCGACCGGCACCGCTGCGGGCCCGACGTGGACATCCCGCGGCTGCGTGCCAACGGCATCGGCGGCCTGCTCTGGTCGGTGCACGTGCCGGCGCACCTGCCCGACCCCGACGCGGTCGTCGCCACGCTGGAACAGGTCGACGCCGTGTACCGGACCGTCGGGGCACACCCCGAGGTCTTCTCGATCGTGTACACGGCGGCCGGGGTCCTGCGGTCCGTCCGCGACGGCCGGATCGCGGCGCTCATCGGTGTCGAGGTGTCCCCGAGCCTCGCCGACCCGCTCCCCGTCCTGCGAGCATTCGCCCGGCTCGGTGTCCGGTACGTGACCCTGAAGCGGGACGACGGCGCCGCCGAAACCGGATGCGCGATCATCGCAGAACTCAACCGCCTCGGCGTGCTCGTCGACCTGTCGCAGGCGACGGCATCGACGCAGCGAGCCGTGATCGCGATGTCCACCGCCCCGGTGATCGTCGGCCGCTCCACCGGCGTGCACGGCGACCGCCCACGCGACCTCGCCGACGACGAGCTGCGCATGCTGCGGGCCAACGGCGGGGTCGCGCAGCTCGCCTTCGTCCCGGCGTTGCTGTCCCCTGCCGTTGCCGAGTGGACCGCCGAGGCTGCTGCGGAACGGCACCGTCTGGGACTGCGGACACCGTCAGGGGTGCGGGACGTCGACGACCGGTTCGCCCGGTGGCTGACCCGCCATCCGTGCCCGGCGGTGACGATCGGCCAGGTCGCCGACCACGTCGACCACGCCCGGGAGCTGGCGGGCGTCGAGCATCTCGGTCTCGGTGGTGACGTGTTGCCGGCCCGGCCCGAGGGGCCGGCCGGCTACCCGACGCTGCTGCGAGAGCTCGCCGTGCGGGGCTGGAGCGGAGCCGACCTCAAGGCGCTCACCGGCCGCAACGTCCTGCGCGTGCTGCGCGACGCCGAGGACGTCGCCGAGCTGCCGCTGTGGCCGGAGGTCGCGGCGTGACCCGGCCGCAGCCGGGCGTTACGCCTCGGCGGTGACGAGATAGAAGGTGAAGCCGGCCAGGAACGGCCCGTTCGCGAGACGGTGCAGCCACGCCCGGACCTCGGCCTCGGTCAGCTCGCCGGCCCGCACCGCCGCCGCCGACAGGCGGTCCAGCCGCAGGATCCGATCCGCCTCGCCGAAGTCCCGGAACACCACCGCGATCGCCTCGACCGACCTGACCCGCAGCCCGGCCCGTGCCGACAGGTGCACGAGCTGCCGGCCCACCGTCGCATTGCGCACCGTCCCCGCGACGAACCGGGCGACGCCGCGACTGGTCCGCACGTCCTCGTCGGCGACCGTGAGCGTGTCCCAGTCCGGCTCCGCCATGGCGAACACACCGCCCGGGCGCAGCACCCGCCGGGCCTCCGCGACCGCCCGGCCGGGATCGGCCAGATGCTGCAGGACGCGGTCGACCCGGGCCCGGTCCACGCTCGCATCGCCCAGCGGAAGATCGTGCGCGTCGCCGTCGCGCACCTCGACGTTGGACCGGCCGGCCAGCCGGCGGCTCGCCTCGGCCAGCATGCCCGGATCATGATCGATGCCCACGACCGACCCGTCGGCCGTGACCGCGTCGGCCAGCTGCCCCAGATCGGTGCCGGGGCCGCAACCGATGTCGAGCACCGTCTGGCCCGCCCGCACGTCGAGCGCGCCGAGCAGGCGCCGCTTGTAGTCACGGCCCACCGAGGTCGCGGCGGCAGTGTCCAGGTACGCGACGGGATCCGGCTTCACCGGAGACTGGCTCACCCGCCCACCCAAGCACACGGCGGTACCCGATCGGTCGACATCTCGTGAAGATTCCCGGCACTGGCGTGCCCACGCGGTGAACCTTTTCCTCCTCAGGCCGACGTGATTCGTGTATGACCTACCCGGCGGTGAATGTGGGCGCCTAGTAGGGGCGGGTGCCGGGGTACGGGCCGTCCGGGTCGATGGTGCGCATGATGCGCGCGCAGATGTTGTGCAACTGCCGGGGTTGCGCGTTGTTCAGTGGGTCGAACACGAGGCGGCGGACCTCGGCGACGTGGCCGGGTGCGGTCTTGACGACTTTGTCGAGGCCGTCGTCGGTGAGGATGGCGAGGGTGTAGCGGCCGTCGTGCGGGTCGGGGGAGCGGCGTACCCAGCCGCGCTTCTCGAGGCGGCTGATGGCTTGGGAGAGGCGGGGGAGTGAGCCCTCGGATATGGCTGCGAGCAGGCTCATCCGCAGTCGACGTTCCGGTGCCACGGAGAGCCCGGCGAGGGTCATGTACTCGAAGAGGTTGATCTCGGCATCGCGTTGGAGCTGACTGTCGAGCGAGCCGGTGAGGCGCGTCAGCACGGAGAACAGCGTCAGCCAGGTCTTCAGCTCGTCCTGGTCCAGCCAGCGGGGTTCGTCGGTCACGCCGAAATCATAGCAACGACTTGCATGTTTAAGTCATCGTCGCTACGTTTGACTTCACTGTTTAAGTCATCTGCCGTGATGGGGAATCATGAACATCGGTCTTTGGATCATTGCTGTGCTGGTCGCCGCCAGTTTCCTGTTCTCCGGCGTGTTCAAGCTCGCGCTGCCACGCGAGAAGTACATCGCCGCTCAGCCCTGGGCCGGGGACGCGCCGCACTGGGCTCCCAAGGTGATCGGCGTGCTGGAGGTGCTGGGTGCGATCGGCGTGATCCTGCCCGCGGTGGTCAACGTCGCGCCGACTCTGGTCCCGCTCGCCGCGACCGGGCTGGCCCTGGTGATGGCCGGCGCCGTGGTGATGCACCTGCGACGCGGTGAGTTCCCGGCGCTGGCGCCGAGCGGAGTGCTGCTGATCCTGGCCGCGGTGGTGGCGTGGGGCCGATTCGGACCGTACGCGTTCTGATCCCGTTTGCGAGGCCGTGGCCCGGCGGGCACGCAGTCGGCGCCCAGCTCCGTGCGGAGCCCGAGCGCGGCGCGCCGGACCGTCCGACCGATCGTAGAACTCTTGCCGGAACCGTCGCAGCTCCCCGAACGCCGCCCACGAACCGGATCATGCACACTGACCGCCAGGCAGCTCCTGGTTGTTGATCTCTTCCCTGGACAGGAAAATGATCAACCAGGAGCTGTCGTCACGATTGCCCGGGGCCATCGGTCAGCCCGCCGACGTTAAGATCAAGTGAGATGCGGATGTCGACCGGTCAGCAGTAGGGCGCGATCGCTGCGGTCGCTGGCCGGTGGCCGTCACCGTGAGGCGTTGCGGTGCCCGTGTGCCGCCGCGCCGCCGTGGACGCGGTGTCAGGGGCTCTGGGCCGTGGGCCGTGACAGCCAACCGAGCACCGCCATCAACGCCATTCCGGCGGCGGCGCCGGGCAGGATGGCGACCACCTCTGGTGGCAGCGGGAATCCTGTCCGCCGCGCGACGTCGACCTGCAGGACCACGAGCATCGCCAGCACGCCGACAAGTGCCCAGAAGCGGGCTCGCGGTACGAGCACGAGGAAGCCGCCGACCACCTCGACCGCGCCGACGGCATACCGCGGCAGCGGGTTGTCGCCGTAGCCGAAGTGCTGAAACGACTCGACCATGAACTCGCTGCCGACCAGTTTTGCTCCGCCCTGACCGACAAGCAGCACAGCGATGAGGACACTGAGCAACCAGACAACCTTCACGCGCATCGGACAGCCTCCATCAGGTACCCTCGGGCTATCCGGAGGCACCCTCAGATTAATGCGGAGGCAGCCTCCGTTTGTCAAGGAGCGAGATCATGACCGACCCTCCACGGCCGATGCGCGCCGACGCCAGGCGTAACTACCAGCTCATCCTCACGGAGGCGGCGGCAGCATTCGCCGAACGTGGGCTCGACACCTCCCTCGAGGACATCGCCCGCCGAGCGTCGATCAGCATCGGCACGTTGTACCGCCATTTCCCCACCCGCCACGCGTTGCTCGACGCGGTATTGGGCGACCGCCTGCGCCAGCTCGCGACAGCTCGTCCGCAGCACGGCGACGCCGATGGCACACTGACCGACTGGCTCGGCCACTTCGTCGCGGAGGCGACGGCCTATCGGGGCCTGGCCGAAACGGTCCTCGCCGCGCTGGCCGACCCCGACTCACGACTGCACGCGTCCTGCCTCGCGATGCACGACACGGCGGCCCACCTGCTCCGCGACGCCCAGCAACACGGGACCATCCGCAGTGATGTCCACATAGACGACCTTCTGCTCCTTGCCACAGCGCTCGCATGGTCGGCTGAACACCGGCCAGGCCAGCCCGCCGACCGACTGTCCAACCTGCTCGTGGACGGGCTACGCCGCCGATGACGGCGCCCACCCGCGGCGGTGCCTGCGCTGGACGCTGCTTGCCGCAGCGATGCGGCACATGGACCTCACCGCGCTGCCCGGATGCCGCCGTCGCGCGGGCGTCGCCTAGGACGCCGGCCCACAGCACGCGAGGTCGTCAAGGAGCGCGAGGGCGCTGACAGACTGGACCGCGGGCAACACCGGGCGGCTCCTCATCACCAGTGACCGCAGGCCGCGCCGGACTGCCTGCACCGCGGACTGCCAATCGCCGCACGCCCCAGGCCGTGCCGGGTGCGTGTGCTGATACCGCGGCGGTGGCACTGATTCCTCACGGCGCAGAGGCCAATACGCACGCCGGAGTGCGCACCGCACCTTTTGGTGCGTTCTTCCGCGCGGACGTCGGCGCTGGGCAGACTGGTGGCACCCGATGACCAAGCCGGGCCCGTTGTCGCTCGCTCACCCACAAGGAAAGTTCGATGAAGTTCCTGCTCCTGCCCTCACTACCCGACTACGAACGCAAGTCGCCCGGGCAGCAGTTGCGCGAGATCGTCGAGCAGGCCGTCCTCGCTGAGGAACTCGGCTTCGACGCCTTCGGCGTCGGCGAACGGCACGACGGTTTCTCGGTCTCGTCCTCGCCTGCCGTCGTTCTGGCCAACGCCGCCGCACGCACCAGCACGATCCAGTTGATGACAGCTGTGTCGACGCTCGGTCTGCACGATCCGCTGCGGGCCTTCGAGGACTACTCGACGCTCGACCATCTCGCCAGCGGGAGGCTGGACCTGGTCATCGGCAAGGGCGGTTACCACGAGACCCATCGCATCTTCGAGGTGACGCCACAGAACCAGTGGGACCGCCTTCACGAAAGCTACGAGGTCCTGCGCAGGTTGTGGAGGGAGACCGACGTTACCTGGACCGGACACTATCGACGGCCGATGGAGCGCGTCACCGCAGTGCCCCGACCCGGACGAGCGGACCTGCGGATCTGGCACGGCGCCAACACGAACCTGGAGAGCGCCGAGTTCGCCGCCGTGCACGGGGATCCGGTATTCACCTCGATCGGCACCACGGCCATCGGCCGATACCTGGAGACCGTACGCTACTACCGGGAACGGTTCGCGTTTCACGGTCACGATCCGAACCGCGCGCTGGTCGGCGTTGGCACGGGCGGCTTCCTCGCCGCCAAGACCAGCCAGGAGGCCGTCGAGAAGTTCAAGCCCGTGTTCACGCGGCGCTTCATGCACAACCAACGGTACGAGACCCCGCTCGACCGCCTCGGCATTGTCACGGTTGAGGACTACATCAAGAAGGTTGCCGCGCTCGTCGGTAGCCCGCAGCAGGTGATCGACACGATCCTGGCGCAACACGAGCAGTTCCAACACGACCTGATGCACATCCATGTCGACGCCGAGGCGCTGTCGGCTGCGGACTACCGCAACACGCTTGAGCTCTTTGCCACCGAGATCGCGCCGGTTGTCCGCCGGGAGATGCCCAACAAGCCCCTCGATGACTGGCACTCCGCAGCAGCTGCCGCCGCGCACACGGCGGGAGATCCGTGATGGCCGAGGCTGCCGCCCCGCCGTACCTCGGTCGTCGTCCGTACCTGGGCCCGCGGTGCTCGGCGAACTGGACCGTGCTCAGCCCAGCAGTCGAGCGCCCCGCCGTTGACCTGCGGGGCGGCCGTGGCGGCGCTGGCAGTGCTCGCCATTGCCGCCCTCGCCCCGCCGCTCCGGCCTCGCCGGTCCGGAGATCGAGCGAGGGGCTGTCCGGCGTAGGTTCCGACGCCCTGTGGTTAGCTCGCCGGCTTGCGGACGAGGTCGTACGCGAAGCTGACGTCCTCGACGAGCACGCCATCGTCGAGCTGCGGTGCGAGGTGGTCTGCCAGGTCCGCTTCGAATGCCGGGGCGCGGTCTCCGAACATGGGGGCGGCCAGGAATGAGGTTGAATACACAAACCCGGCCAGGTCGGCCACCGTCCAGCGGTGCGCGACGTGGAACTGGTGACGGCCCTGCGATTCGAAGCCCGCATCAGCCAGAACGGCGAGGTCTGGCCTGGCCTGGCGATCGGACTCCCAGTCCTGCGGGAGCCGATCGTGGGTATTCAACGTGCGGCTCCACTGCTGCAGGAGATCGTTCAGCGTCTGCTGCCACTCGGCCTGGCCGGACCACGGCGAATCCGACCAGCACAGCGCGAGGTGCCCGCCGGGCCGCAGCCATTCGAACGCGCGGCGAGCCACCTGACCCCGATGAAGTCGATGGAAGGCGTTGCCGATGGTGATGAGTTCGAAGCTCGTCCCATCGGTCGACAGTTCCTCCGCGCTTGACGTGATCGCTCGGATGGTGCTTCGGCTCCGGGCCGCCTTGGCTTCGACCAGACGAACCATGTCCGGCTCCTGATCCACCGCCCAAACCTCGGCGAAGGACTCCGCGAGCGCGAAGGCCAGTTGCCCGGTTCCGCAAGCCAGATCCAGCAGCCGTCCATAGCCGCGATGCGTGTACCCGGTTGATCAGGTCCTCCGTGAGCACCTGAGGGTAGGCCAGCCGGAACCGGTCATAGAACTCCGCGACGCCCCGATAGAGGTCAACGGCGAACTCCGGTTCGGCAGGCACAGCGCAGATTGTCGCAAACGCTATCGACCCGATGTGACGGCTCTCGGTCATCATCGACGAGGCACTGCCCGACGTGACCGGCCGCGGCGGGACGCTCGGCGACGAGGTCCAGGGTTGGCAACGGCGTCGCCGTGACGAAGGCCCGGCGTCGGGCGGCCGCACCGAGCGGGTCTCCACCACGCCGCGGGGGCAGGTAGGCACGGGCCCGGCTCGCCGTGCTGCCGCCCGCCGCGGCTGTCTGGTGTGCTGAATTGTCAGTTCGTCGGACGGGCCGTCAGGGGGCTACCTCGGGGTGTCCGGTGATGAATGCCCGGTTGTAGGTGTTGATGGCGATGGCGAGCCAGGCGACCGCGGTGTACTGCGCGTCGGTGAGCACCTTCCGGACGCCGGCAATCAGTTCTTCCGGCACGTGCCCATCCGCGACGAAGGTGATGGCCTCGGTGAGTTCGAGTGCGGCGCGTTCGGTCTCGTCGAAGTAGGCAGCTTCGCGCCACGCCGCGACCAGGCCCAGCCGCTCCGGTGTCTCGCCGGCGCCCGCGGCCTTGCGGATGTGTGCTCGGAGGCAGTGCGCGCAGCCGTTGAGCTGCGAGGCGCGGATCTGCACGAGTTCGACGAGTAGCGGCGACAGGCCGGCCTCGGCGGCCAGTTCGTGCGCCGCACCGTTGAGTTGAGCCACTGCCGCTGCGGCCGGCCGAGCATTACCTATCAAGTCGATGGACATAATAGGTATTATGTCGCAACCCTGGTGCAGGGCAAGGTGTCCTGGCTCTCCGACTACAACGGCGCCGCGCACGCAGAGCCGTAGCCGGTCGGCGCGGCGCCGCCGACCGGCTTGCCGGATCGTCGACACGACAACTGGCTGCTCCCGTGGCGCACCTCTCGGCCACGAGCTCATCGACGCCACGGTCCGCGAGCTGCTCGACCACGAGGCCGAGCAGCTCATCGCGTTCACCGCAGCGGAGAGGGCGCCCTGGTCGGACCGCTCGCCAAGCCGGCTTGACCGGCCTCAGACGGCCAGGACCGAGCCCTGGTACTTGTTCTCGATGAACTGCTTCACCTCGGCCGAGTGCAGCAGCTTCTCCAGTTTCTGGATCCGCTCGTCGTTCTCGTCGCCGGTGCGGACCACGACGAGGTTGGCGTACGGGTTGTCCTTGCCGGACTCCAGGACCAGTGCGTCCTTGGCCGGGTTGAGGTTCGTCTCGATGGCGTAGTTGCCGTTGATCACCGACAGCGTGGTGTCGTCGAGGCTGCGCGGCAGCTGGGCCGCCTCCAGCTCCTTGAACTGCAGCTGCTTCGGGTTGTCGACAATGTCCGTGCGGGTGGCCTTGACGCCGGCGCCGTCCTTGAGCTTGATGAGGCCCTGCGACGCGAGGAGGTTCAGAGCGCGGCCCGAGTTCGACGGGTCGTTCGGGATCGCCACGACCGCCTTGTCGGGCACCTCGGCGAGGCTCTTGACCTTCTTCGAGTACACGCCCAGTGGCTCGATGTGTACCGGCTTGAGCGCCGTGAACTGGTAGCCCTTCGTCCTCTTCTCCTCCTCCAGGTACGGCACGTGCTGGAAGTAGTTGGCGTCGAGCTGCTTGTCGCGCAGGGCCACGTTGGGCTGGATGTAGTCGTTGAACTCGACGATCTCCAGCTTCAGGCCCTCCCGGGCAGCGAGGTTGTCCTTGACGTATTTGAGGATCTCGCCATGGGGTACCGGGCTGACACCCACCTTGAGGGTGTCGCCGGGGCCGCCCGCCTCGTCGTCGGCGCCGCAGGCGGCGAGCCCGAGCAGGAGGGACGCGGCCGCGATGGTGGCGAGGATCGTGCGTCGCACGGTGGTGCCTTTCTACTTGTGGGACAGGCGTCTGGCGACGAGGTCGCCGAGCATCTGGACGAGCTGGACGAGGACCACGAGGACTGCCACGGTCGCGATCATGACCTCGTTCTCGAAGCGCTGGTAGCCGTAGCGGATGGCGAGATCGCCGAGGCCACCGCCCCCGACGACCCCGGCCATCGCGGAGTAGCCGACGAGCGCGACGACGGTGATCGTGAACCCGGCGACAAGGCCCGGGCGGGCCTCCCGCAGCAGCACCTTGCGCACGATCTGGGCCCGCGAGGCGCCCATCGCCCGCGCCGCCGCGACGACGCCCGGGTCGACCTCGCGCAGGGCCGTCTCGGCGATGCGGGCGTAGAACGGGATCGCGCCGACGGTCAGCGGGACGATCGCCGCCTCCGTGCCGATGGTGGTGCCGACGAGCGCCCGGGTGAGCGGGATGATCGCGACCAGCAGGATGATGAACGGCAGCGAGCGGCCGACGTTGACGATCAGGCCGAGCAGGGCGTTCACCGGTGGCAACGGCACCAGGCCGCCCCGGTCGGTGAGCACGAGCAGCACGCCGACGAGCAGGCCGCCGAGGGCGGTGAGCACCGCGGCGACCCCGACCATGTACGCGGTCTCCTGTACCCCGGCGCCCAGCAGCGGCCAGATCTCGTCCCAGGTCATGCCGGCACCTCATCGACCACCAGGCCGGCGTCGCGCAGTCTGGCCGGGGCCGACGTGGCCTCGGCCGGCAGCGCGAGGCGCAACCGGCCGGCCCTGGTGCCGGCCAGCGGCTCGATCGCGCCGCCGACGATCCGGATCGGCAGGTCATAGGCCCGCGCGAAGTCGGTCAGGAACGCGGTGTCGGCCAGCGGGCCGGCCACGGTCACGTCGAGGAGGGTCTCCCCGGCGGTACCGTCGCCCGGCGGGCCGAGCGGGAACAGCTCGCGGGCGAGGGTCGAGCCCGGGGTGGCGAGCAGGCCGGCGACCGTGCCCTGCTCGGTGAAGCGGCCGTCACGCATCAGGGCGACCGAGTCGCACAGTCGCTTCACCACGTCCATCTCGTGCGTGATGAGCAGGATCGTGAGGCCGAGCCGGCGGTTGAGGTCGCGCAGCAGCTGCAGGATCGAGCCGGTCGTCTCCGGGTCGAGGGCCGAGGTGGCCTCGTCGGACAGCAGCACCTTCGGCCGGCCGGCGAGCGCGCGGGCGATGCCGACCCGCTGCTGCTGCCCGCCGGACAGCTGGGCGGGGTAGGCGTCGGCGCGGTCGGCCAGGCCGACGAGGTCGAGCAGTTCGGCCACCCGGCCGCGCCGCTCACGCCGGGGTACGCCCATCACCTCGAGCGCGAACTCGACGTTGCCGGCCGCGGTGCGGGAGCGCAGCAGCGCGAAGTGCTGGTGGACCATGCCGATGCCCTGCCGGGCGGCGCGCAGCCGCGCCTCGGGCAGCTCGGTCAGCGCTACACCGCCGACGGTCACCGTGCCGGTGTCGGGGCGCTCCAGCAGGTTGACGCAGCGCAGCAGGGTGCTCTTGCCCGCGCCGCTGCGCCCGACCACGCCGCACACCTCGCCCTCCCGGACGGTGAGGTCCACCCCCGCGCCGGCGGGGACCACACCCCCGCGGGAGCGGGAGGGGTTAA
>NZ_JBEXCY010000141.1:0-30075 GCF_040605515.1 Dactylosporangium sp. NPDC005572
TTATTGAAGGATGCGGACCCGGTGGTTGTTGTAACACCGGAGTTGCTGCGTGAGGCGGCGGCAGACGCAGACGCGGGTGCGGACGCGGGTGCGGGTGCGGGTGCGGGTGCGGGTGCGGGTGTCGAGCTTCGGTCGGTGTTGCTTCCGTCGGCGTTGGATCCTCGATCGGCTGCGTATCTGATCTATACGTCGGGTTCGACGGGTAGGCCGAAGGGTGTGCTGGTTGAGCATGCCTCGTTGCGGAACTTGTTTGACCATCATCGGGCGCGGTTCATGCAGCGATCCCGAATTCGTGCGGCGTTGTCTGCGGCGACGGTGTTCGACACCTCCTGGGAGGGGGTGTTGTGGCTCGTCGCTGGGCATGAGTTGCATCTGCTGGATGATGAAACTCGGCGTGATCCGGCGATGTTTGTTGCCTACGTCGTCGAGCACCGCATCGACTTCCTGGACATCACTCCGTCGCTGGCCGGCCCACTCGTCGATGCTGGGCTCCTCGCCGAAGGCTCAGAAGGCTCAGAAGGTTCCGAAGGCTCAGAAGGCTCAGAAGGTTCCGTGGGCTCCGAAGGCCGGCACCGGCCGGCGCTCGTCGCGCTCGGTGGTGAGGCCGCCGACCCCCGGATCTGGACCGCGCTGCGGGACGCGCCGGGCACCGTTGGGGTCAATCTGTACGGGCCGACCGAGTGCACTGTTGACACCCTGCTGGCGTGGGTTGCTGATACCGATACGCCTTCGGTCGGTCGACCGACCGATAACACCCGGGCCTACGTTCTGGACCAGTGGTTGCGGCCTGTGCTGCCTGGGGTTGCTGGTGAGCTTTACCTTTCCGGGGCCCAGCTCGGGCGTGGGTATCTCGGCCGCGCCGGGCTGACGTCGGTTCGGTTTGTTGCTGATCCGTTCCGGGTTGGGGAGCGGATGTATCGGACCGGGGATGTGGTACGCCAGGCCATCGACGGGTCGCTGGAGTTTGTTGGGCGGGCCGATGATCAGGTGAAGATCCGTGGGTTCCGGATCGAACCTGGCGAGGTTGCTGCCGTCATTGGGGAGCATCCCGATGTCAGGCAGGTTGTTGTGCTTGCCGTTGATGGGCGGCTGGTCGCCTACGTGGTCGGGGACGTCACCGGGTTGCGGGAGTTCGCTGCCTCGCGGCTGCCCGAGCATCTGGTGCCAGCTGCCTTTGTAGGGCTTGAGCAAATGCCGGTCACCGTCGCTGGGAAAGTTGATCGCAGAGCGTTGCCCGCTGCCGACTTCGGTGGGCTTGTCGGTGGCGACGCTCCCCGGACGCCTGCCGAAGCCACCCTTGCCGGGCTGTTTGCCGAAGTGCTCGGGCTGCCCGGCGTCGGGGTCGAGGACAGCTTCTTCACGCTCGGTGGGGACAGCATCGTCAGCATCCAGCTTGTCGCGCGGGCCCGGGCGGCTGGGGTGCGGATCACGCCGCGGCAGGTGTTTGAGTTGCGGACCGTTGCCGCGCTTGCCTCCGTTGCGGTCGCCGATGAAGCGCCTAGGGGTGCTGTCGCCGGGAGTGGGGTCGGGGAGCTGCCCGACACCCCGATGCTCGCCTGGCTGCGAGAGGCCGGGGCATCCGGGCGGTACAGCCAGTCGATGGAGCTTCTTGCCCCCGACGGGCTCACCCTGGATCGGCTCCGTGCCGTTGTCCAGGTGCTGCTCGATCGGCATGATCTGCTTCGCGCCACCCGTACGGCCACGGGGCTCACCGTTCCGCCGCCGGGCAGCGTCCCCGCCGCGCGGGTTGTCCGGGTCGGCGCCGCCGGCGGCGGGCTCGACCCCGACCGAGGGGTCATGCTCGACGTCGTCCACGACGGCGACCGGGTGCGGGTTGCCATCCATCACAGCGTCGTCGACGGGGTGTCGTGGCGGATCCTGCTCGGCGACCTGGCCGTCGCCTGGGCTGCCGTCGTCGATGGGCGGGCGCCCGAGCTTCCCGGCGGCGGGACCTCGTTCCGGGAGTGGGCCGACGGGCTCGTCGCCGCCGCTCAGGACACCTCGCAGCTCGACTATTGGCTGGGGGTGACGGGTAGCGAGGCCGAACCGCCGATCGGCCGGCGGGCCGTCGACCCCGCCCTGGACACCGTCGCCAGCGCCCGCACCGTCGTCGTCGAGCTTCCGGAAGCGCGCATCCCGAGCGCGCCCCACGCCACCGTCGCCGACCTGCTGCTCGCCGCGCTGGCCCGCGCCGTCACCCGGCGGACCGGGCGGAACGACGTGCTCGTCGAGCTCGAAGGGCACGGGCGGGAGGAGCACCTCGTGCCCGGCAGCGACCTCAGCCGTACCGTCGGCTGGTTCACCACCGAGTATCCGGTCCGGCTCAACCCGCAAGGGAACGCCGTCAAACAGGTCAAGGAGCAGCTGCGGGCCGTCCCCGACCGCGGCGCGCGGTACGGGCTGCTCCGGTGGCTCAACCCCACGACCCGAGCCGAACTGCAACGAAGGCCGGAGCCGCAGATCCTGTTCAACTACCTCGGCCGGGTAAGCGACACACCACAGGAACAGGGCGCCTGGACGCCGGTCGGGGGGCTCGGCGGCGACGCCGACCCGGCCATGCCCCTCACGAAAGCCCTGGAGATCAACGCCGAGATCGTCGGTGACCGGCTCGTCGCCGCCATCACCTACCCGGACGGCGTGTTCGGCGAGTCCGACGTCAGGGCACTCGCCGACGACTGGTTCGCGACACTGTCCACACTGGACGGAAGCGGCCGGACGCCGAGCGACCTCACGCTGCCCGGGCTCGGCCAGGACGAGGTCGACGCGCTCGAGCGGCGCGACGGCGGGCTCGCCGACGTGTGGCCGCTGTCGCCGCTGCAGGAAGGCCTCGTGTTCCTGGCGGCCGTGGCCGGGGACGTCGACCCGTACGTCGTCCGGCAGGAGATCGACCTCGCCGGGCCCCTCGACCCGCAGCGGCTCCGCGCCGCCGGCCAGGCCCTGCTCGACCGGCACGACACGCTGCGGGTCTCGTTCGTCCCCGGGCCCGGCGGCGCCCTCCGCCAGGTCGTCAGCGAACGGGTCGAGCTGCCCTGGAGCGACGAGGACGACGACGGCCGGCCGTTCGACCTCGCCGCGCCGCCGCTGCTGCGGATGAGCCTGCTGCGCACCGGTCCGGACCGGCACCGGCTCGTCCTCGTCAACCACCACGCGATCCTCGACGGCTGGTCGACGCCGCTGGCCGTCCGCGAACTGTTCGACCTCTACGCCGGCCGTGACCTCCCCGCCCCCCGCAGCTACCGGGACTACCTGCGCTGGCTCGGCGCCATCGACCGTACCGCGGCCAAGGCAGCCTGGCGTGCCGCGCTGTCCGGGCTCGACCAGGCCACCCTGGTCGCCCCCACCGCGACCGCCGCCCTCGCCGCCCGGCCCGGCCAGCTCGAACGCGAGCTGCCGATCGAGGTCACCGAGCGGCTCGTCGCGCTGGCCCGGGACCGGCAGGTCACCCTGAACACGATCGTCCAGGCGGCCTGGGCGGTACTCCTGGTGCAGCTCACCGGCCGCACCGACGTCGTCTTCGGCACCACCGTGTCCGGGCGCCCGGCGCAGGTGCCGGGGGTCGAGGACATGATCGGCTTCTTCATCAACACGCTCCCCGTCCGCGTGCCGCTCGACCCGGCCGAGCCGTGGACCGCGCTGCTCGACCGGATGCGCGACGACCAGGCCCGGCTCCTCGACCACCAGCACCTGCCGCTCACCGACGTGCAGCGACTCGCCGGCCACGACGGGGGCGCGCTGTTCGACACGCTCACCATCTTCGAGAGCTACCCCCTCGACGCCGCCGGCCTCGACGCCGCGACCGGCGGGGGCGGCCTGCGGATGACCGGCGTGACCGGCGACGACGCGCCGCACTACCCGCTCACCCTGGCCGTCGCGCCCGGCGAGCGGCTGCGCCTCGGCCTCGCCTACCGCACCGACGTCTTCACCGGCGGCGCCGCCGAGGAGGTGCTCGACCGGTACGGCGCGCTGCTCGCCGAGCTGGCCGCCGCCCCGGCGACCCCCGTCGGCCGGGCGCTCCCGGCGCCCGCCGACACGCCGGACACCGCCCACCCGGTGCCCGACACGACGCTGCCGGCGCTGTTCGCGGCGCAGGTCGCGCGCACGCCTGACGCCGTCGCGCTCGTCGACGAGCACGCGACGCTCACCTACGCCGAGCTCGACGCGCGCGTCGGCCGGCTCGCCGCCCGGCTCCGCGAGCGGGGCGCCGGGCCGGAGACGGTGGTCGCCGTCGCGCTCCCCAGATCGATCGACCTCGTTGTCGCCCTGCACGCCGTGCACCGCGCCGGCGCCGCCTACCTGCCGCTCGATCCTTCGCACCCGAAGGAGCGCAACGGCTACCTGCTCGCCGACTCGGGCGCCACGATCGTCGTCACACCCGACAACGCGCACGAGGAACCCGGTACGCCCGCAGCGTGGGTCGACGTGCCGGGCGACGCGGCCGCGTACGTCATCTACACCTCCGGCTCCACCGGCCGGCCCAAGGGCGCCACCGTCAGCCATCGGGCCATCGTCAACCGGCTGCTGTGGATGCAGGAGGTGTACCGCCTGTCACCCGGCGAGCGGGTCCTGCAGAAGACCCCGGCCGGCTTCGACGTGTCCGTCTGGGAGTTCTTCTGGCCCCTGCTCACCGGGGCCACCCTGGTCGTCGCGCGACCCGACGGGCACCGCGACCCGGCGTACCTCGCCGGCCTGATCCGCCGCGAGCGGGTCACCACCGTCCACTTCGTCCCGTCGATGCTCCGCGCGTTCCTGGCCGACGCCGACGCGCAGGACCTGCCGCTCAGGCGGGTCATCTGCAGCGGCGAGGCCCTGCCGGCCGACCTGGCCCGCCGGTTCGGCGCGGTGCTGCCCGGCGTCGAGCTGCACAACCTGTACGGCCCGACCGAGGCCGCCGTCGATGTCACCCAGCACGCCGTGGACACCGCCGCCGACGCGACGACCGTCCCCATCGGACGGCCGGTGTGGAACACCCGGCTGCACGTGCTCGACCCGTGGCTGCGGCCCGTCCCGCCCGGCGTCACCGGCGAGCTGTACCTCGGCGGCGTCCAGCTCGCCCGCGGGTACCTGCACCGGCCCGGCCTCACCGCCCAGCGGTTCGTCGCCGACCCGTTCGGCGGGCCGGGCGACCGGCTGTACCGCACCGGTGACCTCGCCCGGGTCGTGGACGGCGCCCTGCAGTACCACGGCCGCACCGACGACCAGGTGAAGATCCGCGGCCTGCGGGTCGAGCCAGGCGAGATCGAGGCCGCGCTCACCGCCCTGCCCGGGATCACCGCCGCCGCCGTCGTGGCCCGCACCGACGGCCCCGCCGTGCGGCTCGTCGCCTACCTCGTCGGCGCGGGACCCGCCGACCCGGCCGCCGAGCTGGCCCGCACGTTGCCCGAGCACCTCGTGCCGGCCGCGTTCGTGCGCCTCGACGAGCTGCCGCTCAGCCCGAACGGCAAGCTCGACCGCCGCCGGTTGCCCGCGCCCGACTTCGCCGGGAAGGCGGGCGACGACGCCCCGCGCAACGAGGCCGAGACCGTCCTCGCCGGACTCGTCGCCGACGTGCTCGGCCTGCCGCGGGCCGGGGTGCGGGACAGCTTCTTCGCCCTCGGCGGCGACAGCATCCTGGCGCTGCAGCTCACCGCCCGCGCCCGGGCCGCCGGCTGGCGGATCACCGCGCGGGACGTCTTCGACCGGCCCACGGTCGAGGGCCTCGCCGCCGTGGCCGAGCGCGTCCCGGAGGAGGCCCGCGATGCGGCCGAAGGATGGGGTTTCGTACCGGCGACGCCCGTCATGCTGGAGCTCGACGCGGCCGACCCGCGGCTCAGCCAGTCGCTGCTCGTGCGGGTGCCGGCGGGGCTCACCGCGGCCGAGCTGACCGAGCGCCTGCAGGCCCTGCTCGACCGGCACGACCTGCTGCGCGCCCGGTGGACCGGCACCGGCCTGGACGTGCCGCCGCCCGGGGCGGTCGACGCGGCCGGCCTGCTCGACGCGGCGCTCGACCCGGCCGCCGGCCGGATGCTGAGCGCGTCGCTCGACGGCGACCGGCTGCGGCTCACCGTGCACCACCTCGCCGTCGACGCCGTGTCATGGCCGCTCGTCCTGGCCGACCTGGCGGGCTCCGGCACGCCCCCGGGCACGCCGTTCCGGGCCTGGGCCCGGGCGCTCGAGGCGCAGGCCGGCCGGCGCGCGGCCGAGCTGCCGTACTGGCGGTCCCAGTTCGACGGCCCCGAACCGCTGTTCGCCGACCTGGAACTGCAGCCGGAGGACACGCTCGGCACGCTCGACCAGGTGACCGTCCGGGTCGCCGCCGACGTCACCGGGGTCGCCGCGGCGTACCGCGCGACCGTCCAGGACGTGCTGCTCGCCGGCCTGGCCGCCGCCGCACCCGGCCGGGACCTGCTCGTCGAGCTGGAGGGCCACGGCCGCGAGGAGGCGCTGCTGCCGGGCGCCGACCTGTCGCGAACCGTCGGCTGGTTCACCACGATCCGGCCGCTGCGGCTGCCCGCCGGGGCCGGGCTGAAGCTGGTCAAGGAGCTGGTGCGGGCCGCACCCGACGGCGGCATCGGCTACGGCCTGCTCCGCCACCTCAACCCGGCCACGTCGGCGCCGCTCGCCGCGCTGCCGACGCCGCCGATCCAGCTGAACTACCTGGGCCGCGCCCAGGGCGCGGGCGACGCGGCCCCGTGGACGCCCGTTCCCGGCGAGGCACCCCGCGGCGACGCGGGCGACGACCTGCCCGCCCGCCACGCCCTCGCCGTCGAGGCGTCCATCGTGGACGGTCGGCTGGAGATCTCGGCCGTGTACCCGCACCGGGTGCTCACCGAGCCGGCTGTGCGGGCGCTGCTCGACGCGTGGGCCGCGGCGCTGGACGAGCTGGCCGGCACACCCGGCGGCCTCACCCCGTCGGACGTGCTCGCCCCCGTCGACCAGGACGGGCTCGACGAGCTGTCCGCGCGGTACCCCGGCCTCACCGACGTGCTGCCCCTCACCCCGCTCCAGGAGGGCCTGTACTACCTGCACGCGCTCGACGCCGCCGGCGACGTCTACACCGTCCAGCAGCAGCTCGACCTCGACGGCGCCCTCGACGAGCCGCGGCTCGCCGCCGCCGCCCGCACCCTGCTCGACCGCCACCCCAACCTGCGCGCCGCGTTCACCACGACCGCGGCCGGCGTGCCGGTCCAGGCGATCCCCGGGCCCCTCGCGCCGCCGTGGCGGGCCGAGGACCTCACCGGCCGGCCCGAGGCCGAGCGCCGCGCGGCAGCCGACCGGCTCGCCGACGCCGAGCGGGCCGCGCCGTTCGACCCGGCCGCGCCGCCGCTGCTGCGGTTCCTGCTGCTGCGCCTCGGCGCCGACCGGCACCGGCTCGTCCTCACCCAGCACCACCTGCTCGTCGACGGCTGGTCCGGCCCGCTCGTCGCCCGTGAGCTGTTCGCCGCGTACGCCGGGACGCTGCCCGCGCCGGCCCGCCCGTACCGCGACTTCCTCGCCGGCCTTGCCGCCGCCGACACCGCCGCGGCCGTCGCCGCCTGGCGTGACGCGCTCGCCGGGCTGACCGAGCCGACGCTCGTCGCGCCCGGCGCCACCGGCACCGGCGGCCTGCCGGGGGAGGTCACCGCCGAGCTGCCCGCCGCGACGGCCGCCCTCGCCAGGGCGCACGGCCTCACCCCGAACACGCTCGTCCAGGGCCTGTGGGCGGTGCTGCTCGGCCGGCTCACCGGCCGCGACGACGTCGTCTTCGGCGCCACCGTCGCCGGCCGGCCGCCGGAGATGGGCGACACGATCGGCCTGTTCATCAACACCGTCCCGGTCCGGGTCCGGCTCAGCCCGGGCGAGACCTGGGCCGGCTTCCTCGGCCGGCTCCAGGCCGAGCAGGCCGCGCTCCTGGACCACCAGCACCTCGGGCTGGCCCGCATCCAGCAGCTCACCGACGCCGGCGCGCTGTTCGACACGCTCGTGGTCTTCGAGAGCTACCCGGTCGACCAGGAGCGGCTCGACGAGAGCCAGCGCGCGGCCGGCCTGAAGCTCGCCGGGGTCACCGGCCGCGACGCCACCCACTACCCGCTCACCCTGGTCGCCGCGGACGACGACGGCCTGCACCTGGCCCTGGAGTACCGCCCGGACCTCTTCGACGCGGCGACCGCGCGCCTGCTGCTCGACCGCCTGGTGGCCCTGGCCGCGGAGGTCGTCGCCGACTTCGGCCGGCCGACCGACCGGACGGACGCCCTCACCACGGCCGAACGCCACCGCATCCTCGTCGAGTGGAACGCCGGGGAACTGCCGGTCGAGCCGGCGACCCTGCCCGGCCTGGTGCGCGGGTGGGCGGACCGGACCCCCGACGCGACCGCGCTCGTCGTCAATTCGAGGATCTGGTCGTACCGCCGGCTCGCTCAGGACGCCGACCGCGTCGCCGCCGCCCTCGCCGCCGTCCAAGCCGGGCCGGGGACGATCGTCGCGCTGCTGCTGCCCCGCGGCGAGCACATCGTCCCGGCCATCCTCGGCGCGATGGCGTCCGGCGCCGCGTACCTCCCGATCGACCCCGAGTACCCGCCGGCCCGCGTCGCCGCCATGCTCGACGACGCCCGCCCGGTGGTGACGCTCGCCGACCGGTCCACCGTGGACCTGCTGCCGCCCGGCACCCCGGTCCTCGACCTCGACGGCCCACTGCCGGACGGGCCGGTGCCGGCGGGGCCCGGCCCCGACCACCCCGCGTACGTCATCTACACCTCCGGCTCCACCGGCCGGCCCAAGGGCGTGCTCGTGCCGCACCGGACCGTGGTCAACCTGTTCCACAGCCACCGGCACCGCATCCTCGGCCCGGCCGCGCGGCGGCTCGGCCGGCCGCTGCGGGTCGCGCACAACTGGTCGTTCGCGTTCGACGCGTCGTGGCAGCCGCTGCTCGCCCTGCTCGGCGGCGACGAGCTGCACCTGGTCACCGACGAGCCGCGGCGCGACCCGCGGCTGCTCGCCGCGCTGCTGCGCGACCGCGGCATCGACGTCGTCGAGCTGGCGCCGTCGCACCTCGAGCAGGTGCTCGCGGCCGGCTTCGACGCCGCCGGCCTGGCGGTGCTCGGCGTGGGCGGCGAGGCGGTACCGGATCCACTGTGGACCGCCCTGGCGGCGCTGCCGGACACGGAGTCCTACAACTTCTACGGCCCCACCGAATGCACGGTGGATGCCGTCGTACAGCGGGTCAAGGAGGTGCCGCGGGCCATCATCGGCCGCACGGTCGCCAACACCACCGCCTACGTCCTCGACGCCCGGTTGCGGCCCGTGCCACCCGGCGTCGCGGGGGAGCTGTACCTCGGCGGCGCCCAGCTCGCGCTCGGCTACCTGCGGCAGCCCGGCCTCACCGCCGGCCGCTTCGTCGCCTCCCCGTTCCCGGGCGTCCCCGGCGCCCGCCTGTACCGCACCGGCGACGTCGTGCGCTGGACGCCCGACGGCCGGCTCGACTACCTGGGCCGCGCCGACGACCAGGTGAAGATCCGCGGGCACCGGGTCGAACCGGGCGAGGTCGCCGCCGCCCTCGCCGGCCACCCGCGGGTGCGCCAGGCGGTGGTCGTCGCCGACGGCGGCCGGCTGGTCGCCTACGTCGTCGGCGACGCCGACGACGTGGACGGCGCCGGGCTGCGCGCCTGGGCCGGACAGCGGCTGCCCGCCCACCTCGTGCCGGCCGCGGTCGTACCGATCCCGGCCGTCCCGCTCACCGTCAACGGCAAGCTCGACCGGGCCGCGCTGCCCCGGCCGTCGTACGCCGCCGGCCGCCCGCCCGCCGGCCCCCGCGAGGAGCGGCTCGCCGCGCTGTTCGCCGAGGCACTCGGCCTCGACCGGGTCGGCGCCGACGACAGCTTCTACGACCTCGGTGGCGACAGCATCGCGGCGATGCGCCTGACCAGCCGGGCCCGCGCCGCCGGGATCGAGCTGCGGCTGCGCGACCTGGTCGAGCTGCAGACCGTCGAGAAGCTCGCGGAGGTGGCCGCATGACCCCGGCGAACGTGCTGCGGTGGGCGCTGCGGCGCTCCGCCCGTGGCGTGGGAGCGTCGTGGGTCGGCGGCCTGGGGTACCAGACCGGCCTGATCCTGCTGCCCTGGTGCCTCGGCCGGGCGCTCGACGCCGGCATCACCACCGGCGACCGGCGGGCCCTGCTGCTGTGGGCCGGCGCCGCCCTCGCCGTGTCCGCCGGCCTCACCGGCGCCGAGTTCGCGATGCGCTGGTGGTCGACGCTCGCCGCCGTGCGCACCGGCAACGCCCTCCTGCTGCGGCTGGCCGGGCGGGTGCTCGGCTGGGACGCCACGACCGCGCACCGCTTCTCGGCCGGCGACCTCGTCGTGCGGGCCACCCGCGACGTCGAGACGGTCGTGGTCTGGCTGTCGACGGTGCCGTCGCTGGCCAGCGGCCTGCTCGGGTTCGTGGCCGTCATCGCGGTCGTAGCCACCCTGGACCCGCTGCTGGCGCTGGTCGGGCTGGCCACGGTGCCGCTGCTCGTGGTGGTCAACCTGTGGTACCCGCGCCGCTACGAACGCGCGAACGCGGCCCTGTCGGCGGCCCACGGCGCCCGCGCCGACGCCGTCGAGGATCTCCTCTCCGCCAGTACCGCGGTCCGCGGCCTCGGCGGCGAGACCGTCCTCGTCGAGCGCCACCACGCGGCCAGCGCCACCGTCCGCGACCGCACCCTGGCCCTGGCCCGCGTCGCCGCCGCCTGGTCGGCGCACGCACCGTTCGTACCGTGGCTCGCGACGGCGGTCGGCGTCGCCGCCGGCGGCCTGGCGGTGCTCGACGGCCGGTTCTCGGTCGGCGGCCTGGTCGCCTTCGCCAGCTGGATGATGCTGCTCGGCCGGCAGGTCATGATGCTCACGTTCCGCTTCAACCAGCTGGGCGACGCCTGGACGGCGGCCGGCCGCATCGGCGCGGTCCTCGACGCCGCCCCGGCGCTGAAGGACCCCGCGGACCCGGTGAAGTTGTCCACGACCGGCGCGCTGCGCGCCGAGGACCTCACCGTGGAAACCGAGGGGCGGACGTTGCGGCTGCCCCGCCTCGCCGTCGAGCCCGGGGAGTTCGTCGCCGTCACCGGGGCGGTCGGGACCGGGAAGTCGACGCTGCTGCGGCTCCTCGCGCGGCTGGCCGACCCGGCGACGGGACGGGTGACGTACGGCGGCACCGACCTGCGCGACGCCGCCCTCGACGACGTCCGGGCGGCCGTCACGCTGGTGCCGCAGCGGCCGCTGCTGCTGTCCGGCACGATCGAGGACAACCTGCGGCTCGGGCGGGCCCGGATCAGCGACGCGGACCTGCGGGAGGCGTGCCGGGTCGCGGCGATCCTCGACTTCGTCGAGTCGCTGCCCGGTGGGTTCGGCACCGAGATGGGGGAGCGGGGCAGCGCCGTCTCCGGCGGCCAGCTGCAGCGCCTCGCCCTCGCGCGTGGCCTGCTGCGGGGTGCCCGGGTCCTGCTGCTCGACGACGTGACCTCGGCCGTCGACGGGGCCACCGAGCGCCGCATCCTCGACGGCCTGCGCGGCCTGGGCGTCACGATCGTGTTCGCCACCTCCCGCCCGGCCGTGGTGGCCGCCGCGGACCGCGTCGTCGACCTGGAGAACACCGAGGAAACCGCGGGGGAGCTGGTGGGGCGTGGCTGACGTGCGCATGCTCAGCGAGGAGCCGGACCAGCGGCAGGTGCTCCGCCGCGCCTGGCCGCACCTGCGACCGCACCGCCGGGCGATCGGCGCCGCCGTCGCGGTCAACCTCCTCTCCACCCTCGCGCTGGCGCTCGTGCCGGTGCTCATCGGGCGGGCCGTCGACCGGCTCCTCGACCACGACCGCCACGGGCTGCTGGTCGCCGCCGGCGCGGTCCTCGGCCTGGTGGTCGCGCGGATGCTGCTGCTGCGCGCGTCCGAGGTGCTGCTCACGAAGGCGGGTGAGCGGGTCGTCCACGGCCTGCGGGACCTCGTCGTGCAGCGGCTCGGCAGCACCCCGCTGCGGTTCCTGGAGGCCCACCGCGGCGGCGACCTGCTCCAGCGCTCCACCGTCGAGGTCGCCGAGCTGGCCACGTTCGTGCGCAGCCAGCTGCCCGACCTCATCTCGCTCGGCGGCTACCTCGTCTTCACCACGATCGTCCTGATCGGTTCGTCGTGGCAGCTGTCCGCCCTGCTCCTGGTCGTGTTCGCACCGCCGATGTGGCTGCTCGCCCGGATCTTCCGGCGGGCCGCCGGGCGCGCCTATCCGGCCGAGGCCGCCGCCCAGGCCACCGTCGCCGCCACGTTCGCCGAGAGCCTCCAGGCGCGCGAGCAGCTCCAGCTCGACGGCGCGACCGGCGCCTGGCTGGCGCGGCTGCGGGCCGACGCCGACGGCTACCACGCGACCGCCCGCACCGCCCAGCGCGCTGCCACCTGGATCGACGGCACCTGGATCGTGCAGGGCCTCACGACCGCCGCCCTGCTCGTCGGCGGCGGCCTGCTCGCCGGGGCCGACGTGGTGACGGTCGGCGTCGTGGTGACGTTCGTGCTCGCCAGCCGCGACCTGTTCAGCTCGGTCGACGACTTCACCCTCGTCGCCGGGGAGCTGCTGGAGTCGCGCACCGGCCTGGCCCGGCTGCTCGACCTGCTGGACGCCACCGCGCCCGTCGCCGAGCATCCCGGGCCGGCGACGAAGAAAAAGGGCCTCACCGCCGAGGGCGTCACCTACGCCTACCGCGGCGGCCACCCGGTCCTGCACGACGTGACCGTCCACTTCGGACCGGGCGAGCACGCCGGCCTCGTCGGCGAGACCGGCTCCGGCAAGACGACCCTGGCCAAGCTGCTCTGCGGCCTGTACCGGGCCGACGCCGGCACCGTCCGCCTCGACGGCGCCGACCTGGCCGCGCTCGATCCGGGCGAGCTGCGCCGGCGGCTCGTGCTCATCCCGCAGCAGGTGCACCTCATCGGCGGCACGCTCGCCGACAACCTGGCCCTCACGCCCGGCCGGCCGGCGCGGGACGACTTCGCGCGGGCCGCCGACCGGCTCGGGCTGACCGGCTGGGTCGCCGGGCTGCCCGGCGGGTTCGAGGCCGACCTCGGCCGGCGCGGCGAGCGGCTCTCGGCCGGGGAGCGGCAGCTCGTCGGGTTGCTGCGGGCCGCGATGATCGACCCCGAGGTACTGATCCTGGACGAGGCCACCGCCGACCTCGACCCGGCGACGGCGCACCGCATCGAGGCCGCCCTGGCCCGGCTGCGCGAGGACCGCACGGTGCTCGTCATCGCCCACCGGCAGACCACCATCGACCGCCTGCCCCGCGTCGTGCGCCTGCACGCGGGCCGGGTCGTCGCGGAGACCGTCCTGGAGGAGCAATGCCGCTGATCGACGGCCTGCACTACGAGGAGCGCGGCGCCGGCCCGGCCGTGCTGCTCATCGCCGGCACCGGCGCCCGCGGCCGCACCTGGCACCTGCACCAGGTGCCGGCGCTCGTGGCGGCCGGCTACCGGGTGGTCACGTTCGACACCCGGGGCATCCCGCCGAGCGACACCCCGCCCGTGGTCACGGCGGCCGGCCAGGTCGCCGACGCGATCACCCTCATCGAGCGGCTCGGGCTGGGCCCGTGCCGGGTCGCCGGCTCGTCGATGGGCGCCCGGATCGCCGCCGAGGTCTGCCTGCAACGGCCGGACCTGGTCGACCGGGCGGTGCTCATGGCCGTGTTCGGCGGCCGGAACGTGTTCCGCCAGGCCATGGAGGACGCCGAGCGGGCGCTCCAAGGCAGGATGCTGCCCCCGGAGTACAGCGCGATGGTCCGCGCCGCCCTGAACCTCTCACCCCGCACGATCGCCGACGACCGGCAGGCCCGCGACTGGCTCGACGTGTTCCAGCTCCCCGCGCCCGGCGGCGACGGGGCCACCCGGCTGGAGCTCGGCGCCGACGTCGACCGCCTCGACGCCTACGCCGGGATCACCGTTCCCTGCCTGGTGGTCGGGTTCGCCGACGATCTCATCGCGCCGGCCGCGGGCTGCCAGGAGGTCGCCAAGGCCATCCCCGGCGCCCGCTACGCCGAGATCCCCGACGCCGGCCACTACGGCTACCTCGAACAGCCCGCCCGGCTCAACGCCGAGCTGCTCGCCTTCCTGAAGGAGACCGCATGAGCATCGCCCGAGAGGTCGAACTCGTCTGGCACGACCTCACCCCACGGCTGCTGGAGGTCCGCCGGGTGCACCGGCTCACCCCGCGCATGGTCCGCGTGACGCTGGGCGGCGAGCAGCTCGACGGCTTCCGCTACGGCGCCCCCGACGACCACGTGAAGGTCTTCTTCCCCCAGCCGGGCGCCGGCCTGCCGGTCATGCCGACGCTCGGCGAGGACGGCCTGGAACCGCCGCCGCCCGGCTCGCCGCTGCCGACCTACCGCGACTACACCGTGCGGTACCTGCGCCCCGAGCAGCGCGAGCTGGACATCGACTTCGCCCTGCACGGTCACGGCCCGGGCGCGTCGTGGGCGGCGAAGGCGGCGCCCGGCGACCGGGTCGGGATCCTCGGCCCGCGCGGCTCGAACGTGGTGCCGTTCAATTTCGACTGGTACCTCCTCGGCGCCGACGAGACCGCCCTGCCCGCCCTCGCCGCGTGGCTGGAGCAGCTCCCCGACGGCGCGACCGTGCTCGCGTTCGTCGAGGTCGCCGACGCCGGCGAGGAGCAGGAGCTGGCGACGAAGACCGCGGCCACCGTCCGCTGGCTGCACCGCGACCGGGGCGAGTCGCTCGGGACCGCGATCCCGGCGGCCGCGCTGCCCGCGGGCGACGGCTACGCCTGGGTCGCCGGCGAGGCCACCGGCCTCAAACCCATCCGCCGCCACCTGCGCGGCCTCGGCCTGAACCGCGACTGGCTGGAGATCGATGGCTACTGGAAGCGCGGCACCGTGAACCTGGACCACCACGAGGACGACGATGAGTAACCCGGTACCCAGCCTCGACCCACACGCCCTGCTGGTCTTCCTGCTCCAGGCGGCGCTGTTGCTGCTCGTCGCGCTCGCGCTGGGCCGGCTCGCCACCCGGTTCGGCCTGCCGGCCCTCGTCGGCGAGCTGCTCACCGGCGTCATCCTCGGCCCGTCGCTGCTCGGGGCGCTCGCGCCGGGCGCCCTGTCGTTCGTGCTGCCGGCCGACGCCGACCAGCTGCACCTGCTCGACGCGGTCGGCCAGTTCGGCGTGCTGCTGCTCGTCGGCCTCACCGGCGCGCAGCTCGACGTGGCCATGCTGCGCCGCCGCGGCGCCACCGGCGTGCGGGTCAGCCTCGGCGGGCTGCTCATCCCGCTCGCCCTCGGCATCGGCGCCGGGTTCGTCGTCCCGGCCGCGCTGCTCACCGACAGCTCCGAGCGCGAGGTCTTCGCCCTGTTCCTCGGCGTCGCCATGTGCGTCACCGCGATCCCGGTGATCGCCAAGACGCTCGCCGACATGGGCCTGCTGCACCGCGACATCGGCCAGCTGACCCTCGGCGCCGGCATGGTCGACGACGCCGTCGGCTGGTTCCTGCTGTCGGTCGTGTCGGCCGCGGCCACCACCGGCGTGCACGCGGGCACGGTCACGCTCTCCGTGGTGTACCTGCTGGGCTTCGTCGCCGCCGCGCTGCTCGTCGGCCGCCCGCTCGTCCGGTGGGCGCTGCGGCTGGCCGGCCGGGCCGGGGACGGCGGCCCCCGGGTCACCGTCTCGGTCGTGATCATCCTGCTCGGCGCGGCGGCCACCCACGCGATGAAGATGGAGGCGCTGTTCGGCGCGTTCGTCGCGGGCATCCTCATCGGCCTGGTCCGCGCCGAGGACGAACGCCGCCGGGCGGCGCCCGGGGACGCCGCCGTCGACCTGCACGTCGAGCCGGAGACCCCGCGGGCCGGGCGCGGCGTGTGGCAGGACCTCCTGCCGCTGCGGACCGTCGTGCTGTCGGTGCTCGCGCCGCTGTTCATGGCGACCGCGGGCCTGCGGATGGACCTGACCGCCCTCGCCGACCCCAAGGTGCTCGTCGCGGCCGTCGCGCTGCTCGCCATCGCGATCGTCGGCAAGTTCACCGGCGCCTACCTCGGTGCCCGGCTCAGCCGGCTGACGCACTGGGAGGGCATCGCGCTCGGCGCCGGGATGAACGCCCGCGGCATCGTCGAGGTCGTCGTCGCCACCACGGGCCTGCGGCTCGGCGTGCTGTCGATCGCGACGTACACCGTCGTCGTCCTCATCGCCGTCGTCACCTCGGTCATGGGCCCGCCGATCCTGCGCCGCGCCATGGCCCGCGTCGAGCAGACGCAGGCCGAGGCCGAGCGCGAGCTGGCCCTCGCCGGGAGGTCGTCATGACCGGTCCGGAGCGCAGCGGAGGGGCCGGTCATCAGGGGCTCAGCGTGGAAGGCATGCGGCTGGAGCGAAGCGGAGGCCGCATGACCGCGCTGGTCACCGGGGCGGGGCAGGGGATCGGGCGGGCGGTCGCGCTCGCGTTCGCGGCCCAGGGCGTGGCGGTGGCCGCGGCCGACCGCGACCCCAAGGGCGTCGAGGGCCACCCGGGCATCACCCCGTACGTGACCGACGTCGCCGACGCCCGGCAGGTGGACGCGCTCGTCGACGAGGTCGAGCGCACCGGGCCGATCGGGGTGCTCGTCAACGTCGCCGGGGTGCTGCGCCCGGGGGCCGTGGTCGACTACGCCGACGACGACTGGGCGGCCACGTTCGCGGTCAACGCCACCGGGGTCTTCCACGCCAGCCGGGCCGTCGCCCGGCGGATGATCCCGCGGCGCGCCGGCGTCATCGTGACCGTGTCGTCGAACGCGGCCGGCGTCCCGCGCGCCGGCATGGCCGCGTACGCCGCGTCCAAGGCGGCCGCCACCCACTTCACCAAGAGCCTCGGGCTCGAGCTCGCGCGGTACAACATCCGCTGCAACGTCGTCGCGCCCGGCTCGACCGACACCGCCATGCAGCGCGCGCTCTGGACCGGCGACGGGCCGGCCGCCGTGATCGCGGGCGACCCCGACGCGTTCCGGGTGGGGATCCCGCTCGGCCGCATCGCGGAGCCGGAGGACATCGCCGACGCCGTGCTCTTCCTCGCCTCGGACCGGGCGCGGCACATCACCATGCACGACCTGTACGTCGACGGCGGCGCCACGCTGCGCGCCTGAGCGCCGCCGCCCGAAGGGAGAACCCCGCGTGACCACCCTGTCAGCCGCGACGACAGCGGCCGAGCTGCTCGCCGGCTACCGCCCCGGCAGCTCGTCGCTGTTCGCCTCGCCCCGCGGCACCCTCCTCGCCGAGGGCACCTACTTCGCGGTGCCGCCGTCCGGCCGGCCCGACGGACAGGCCGACCTGGCACGGCGCGTCGAGGCCGTGCTCGGCGTCGCCGAGGCGGCCGGCCACGAGGTCCGCACCGTCGTCGGCGCCGTGCCGTTCGCGCCCGGCGCCGCCGCGCAGCTCGTCGTGCCGCAGCGGCTGCGCCGGGGCGGCCCGCCAACCGCTCAGTCCATAGTGGACTTCCCGGTGACCGTCGCCGGCGTCCGGCCGGTGCCGTCGCCGGACCGCTACGCCGCCGCCGTCGCCGAGGCGGTCCGGCAGATCCGCGCCGGCGCCTACACGAAGGTGGTGCTGGCCCGGTCCCTGCGGGTCGACGCGCCCGGCTTCGACCCGGCCCCGGTGGTGCGGGCCCTCGCCGCCCGGGAGCCCGGCGGGTACACCTTCGGCGTCGACCTCGGCGCCGGCCGCACGCTCCTCGGCGCCAGCCCCGAGCTGCTCGTCTCCCGGCGCGGCCGGACCGTCACCGCCAACCCGCTCGCCGGGTCCGCCGCCCGCAGCGCTGACCCGGTCGAGGACCACCGCCGCGCCGCCGCGCTGCTGCGCTCGGCCAAGGACCGGCACGAGCACGCGGTGGTGAGCGAGGCGGTCGCCGAAGCGCTGCGCCCGTACTGCACCGAGCTCACCGTGCCGGCCGAGCCGTCGCTCGTCGGCACCGCCACGATGTGGCACCTGTCCACCCTGGTCACCGGCACGGTCGCCGACCCGGCCGTGTCCGCGCTGACCCTCGCGACCGCGCTGCACCCGACGCCCGCGGTGTGCGGCACGCCGACCGCCGCCGCCCGCGCCGCGATCGCCGAGCTGGAGCCGTTCGACCGGGGCCTCTACACCGGCCTCGTCGGCTGGGTCGACGCGACCGGCGACGGGGAGTGGGCGGTCACCATCCGGTGCGCCACCGCCGACCCGGGCGGCCTCGACCTGTTCGCCGGCGCGGGCGTGGTGGCCGACTCCGAACCGGCGGCCGAGCTCGCCGAGACGACCGCCAAGCTCGGCACGATGCTCGCGGCGCTCGGCCTCGACCGCCAGGAGCGCTCCGATGTGGCCTGAGGAGTTCATCCGGCGGTACCGGGAGCGCGGCTACTGGACCGGCCAGACCTTCGACGACCTGCTGCGCGAGCGGGCGTCCACGCACGGCGACCGGGTCGCGGTCGTCGACGGCGAGCGGCACGTCACCTACCGGGAGCTGCGCGACAACGCGCTGCGCCTGGCCGCCGGCCTGCACCGCCTCGGGGTGCGCCGCGGCGACCGGGTCGTCGTGCAGCTGCCCAACGCCGCCGAGTACTTCGACGTCATCTTCGCCCTGTTCCGCCTCGGCGCGCTGCCGGTCTTCGCGCTGCCCGCCCACCGCTCGGCCGAGATCGGCTACTTCTGCGCCCACACCGAGGCGGTCGCGTTCGTCACCACCGACGTCCACGAGGGCTTCGACCACCGCACCCTCGCCGCCGTGGCGGGGTCGGCGACGGTGATCGTCGCCGGGGACCCCGGCGATCACGTCGCGCTGGCCGGCCTCTACGACCCGCCGGGCGCCCTGCCGCCCGGGCCGTGGCCCGGCGAGACCGCGTTCCTGCAGCTCTCCGGCGGCAGCACCGGGCTGCCGAAGCTCATCCCGCGCACCCACGACGACTACCTCTACAGCGTGCGGGCCAGCGCCGAGATCTGCGGCCTCACCGCGGACAGCGTCTACCTGGCCGTGCTGCCGGTCGCGCACAACTTCACGATGTCCTCGCCGGGGGTGCTCGGGGTGTTCCACGCGGGCGGCCGGGTGGTGCTCGCCCGGCGTCCGGATCCGGCGACGGTACTGCCGCTGATCGCCCGCGAGCGGGTGACGATCACGGCTGTCGTGCCGCCGCTGGCGCTGCTCTGGCTCGACGCGGTGACCGACCGGTCGGACCTGTCCAGTCTCGACGTGTTGCAGGTCGGCGGCGCCAAGCTGTCCAGCTCCGTCGCCGAACGGGTCACCCCGGTCCTCGGCTGCCGGCTGCAGCAGGTGTTCGGCATGGCCGAGGGCCTGGTCAACTACACCCGCCTCGACGACCCCGACGACGTCGTCCTGCACACCCAGGGCCGGCCCATCTCGCCCGACGACGAGCTGCTCGTCGTCGACGACGACGACCGGCCGGTCGAGCCGGGCACGGTCGGGCACCTGCTCACCCGCGGCCCGTACACGATCCGCGGCTACTGGCGGGCCGACGAGCACAACCACACCGCGTTCACCGCCGACGGCTTCTACCGCACCGGCGACCTGGTCCGGGTGCGCGACGACGGCTACCTCGTCGTCGAGGGGCGGGCCAAGGACCAGATCAACCGGGGCGGGGAGAAGATCGCCGCCGAGGAGGTCGAGAACCACCTCCTGACCCACCCGGCCGTGCACGACGCGGCCGTCGTCGCGGTGCCCGACCCGTACCTCGGCGAGCGCAGCTGCGCCTTCGTCGTCGTCCGGGCCGGCAGCGGCACGGACGCGACGGCCCTGACGCTGCCGGTCGTGCGCCGCTACCTGCGGGAGCGCGGCCTCGCGGGGTACAAGATCCCGGACCGGCTCCAGGTCCTCGACGCGTTCCCGATCACCGGCGTCGGCAAGGTCAGCCGGCGCGAGCTGCGCGCCGCGCTGCGCTCCCTGCAGGAAGGCTGAACCATGCTGCCCCGAATCACCCCGTACCCCGTCCCGACCGGCTTCGGCCTCGCCCGGTCCAAGGTGGACTGGCGGCCCGACCCGGCCCGCGCCGCGCTGCTCGTCCACGACATGCAGCGGTACTTCCTGGCCCCGTTCGGCACCGCCGACCGGGCGCTGCTGGCCCGGGTCGTCGACAACATCGCGGTGCTGCGCAAGCACGCCCACGAGCTCGGCATGCCCGTCGTCTACTCGGCCCAGCCGGGCGGCCAGGGCCGCGCCGAACGCGGCCTGCTGCAGGACTTCTGGGGCGACGGGCCGCCGCCGGACCCGCAGGCCCTGGCCATCGTCGAGGCGCTGACGCCCGGACCGCACGACGTCCTGCTGACCAAGCGCCGCTACAGCGCCTTCGTCGGCACGCCCCTGGCATCGATCCTCGGCGATCGCGATCAATTGATCGTGACTGGTGTCTACGCGCACATCGGGGTGCTCGCCACCACCCTCGACGCGTTCATGCGCGACCTGCAGCCGTTCGTGGTCGCCGACGCCGTCGCGGACTTCAGCCCGGCGCACCACCGCGACGCCCTGCGCCACGTCGCCGACCGCTGCGGGGTGGTGGCCACGGCCGCCGAGGTCACCGAGTGCCTCCTCGCCGCCGACGCCGGCCGCCCGTGACCCGCCCACCGAAAGGCCATCCCATGAACTCCACGGTGTACGACCTGGTCGGCATCGGTTTCGGGCCGTCGAACCTGGCCCTCGCCATCGCGATCGAGGAGCACAACGCCCGCTCCGACACGCCCGTCTCCGCCGTGTTCGTGGAGAAGCAGGAGCGGTTCGGCTGGCACCGCGGCATGCTCTTCGAGGACGCCACCATGCAGGTGTCGTTCCTCAAGGACCTCGTGACCATGCGCAACCCGTCCAGCGACTACAGCTTCGTGTCGTACCTGCACGCCCAGGGCCGCCTCGCCGAGTTCATCAACTACAAGTCGATGTACCCGCTGCGGGTGGAGTTCCACGACTACCTGGAGTGGGCCGCGAACCGGGTCGGCGTGCCGGTCCACTACGGCCACACCGTCACCGACGTGGTGCCGGTGGAGGGCGGCGAGCTGGTCGACGTCGTCGCCGGCGGCCGCGTCCTGCGGGCCCGCAACGTGGTCGTCGCGGTCGGCCTGGAGGCCACCCTGCCGCCCGGCGTGGTGGCGTCCGAGCGGGTGTGGCACAACCTCGACCTGCTGCACCGGGCCGGCGCGTTCGAGGTCGAGCGGCCGCAGCGGTTCGTCGTCGTCGGCGCCGGCCAGAGCGCCGCCGAGTCGGTCGCGTACCTGCACGACCGGTTCCCGTCCGCCGAGGTCTGCGCGGTGTTCTACCGCTACGGCTTCAGCCCGGCCGACGACAGCAACTTCGTCAACGGCATCTTCGACCCGCGGGCCGTCGACCTGTACTTCGACGCGCCGGCCGACGTCAAGCGGATGCTGTTCGACTACCACCGCAACACGAACTACTCGGTCGTGGACGGCGACCTCATCGAGGACCTGTACCGCCGGTCCTACCGCGAGCAGGTGCTCGGCCACCGCCGCCTGCGGATCCTCAACGCCTCCCGGGTCGCCGAGCTGACCCCGCGGCCTGACGGCGTCACCGCCGTCGTCGAGCACCTGCCGACCGGCGACCGCACGGCGCTGACCGCCGACGCGATCGTCTACGCCACCGGCTACCGCCCGGTCGACGCCGTGTCGCTGCTCGGCCGGGCCGGGCCGCACTGCCTGCGCGACGACGAGCGGCTGCTGCGGGTCGGCCGCGACTACCGGGTGGCGACCGGCGAGGGCCTGCGGGCCGGCGTGTACGTGCAGGGCGGCACCGAGCACTCGCACGGCATCACGTCGACGCTGCTGTCGGCGGTGGCGGTACGGGCGGGTGAGATCGTCGCGTCGGTCGCCGCCAACCGGCTTCCGCTCGTGGTCGCTGATAGCGTTCTCGTGTGACGCTTCCGGTCCTCCCCGGGTTCCACCCCGACCCGTCGGTCTGCCGGGTCGGGGAGGACTACTACCTGGCGAACTCGTCGTTCGAGTATCTGCCCGGGGTGCCGATCTCCACCAGCCGCGACCTGCTGCACTGGCGCCGGATCGGCCATGCCCTCGACCGGCCCGGCCAGCTCCCGCCGCCCGCCGGCACCGGCAGCAGCGGCATCTACGCGCCGACGCTGCGCCACCACGGCGGCCGGTTCTGGATGATCACGACGGACGTCGCCCGCTTCGACGCCGGTCACCTCATCGTGTGGGCGGAGGACCCGGCCGGCCCGTGGAGCGACCCGGTCTTCACGACGGGCGCGGTCGGCATCGACCCCGACCTCACCTGGACCGACGACGGCACCTGCTACCTGACGTGGTGCGGCGAGGGCATCCAGCAGGCCCGCGTCGACCCGTCGACCGGCGCGCTGCGCTCGGCGCCGGAGCGGCTCTGGAGCGGCACCGGGCTCGCCCATCCCGAGGGCCCGCACCTGTACCGCCGCGGCGGCTACTGGTACCTGGTGCTGGCCGAGGGCGGCACCGAGCGCGGCCACACCGTGGCGGTCGCCCGGTCCCGGGACATCTCGGGCCCGTTCGAGCCGCACCCGGCCAACCCGGTCCTCACCCACCGCAGCACGACCCACCCGGTCCAGAACACCGGCCACGCCGACCTCGTCGAGCTCCCCGACGGCTCCTGGGCGATGGTGTACCTCGGTGTGCGCCCCCGTGGCGGCACCCCGATGTTCCACGTCAACGGCCGCGAGACGTTCCTGGCCGGCATCCGGTGGGACGGCGACTGGCCGTTCGTGGAGGAGTCCCGCTTCGACGTCCCGGTGGTGCCGACGGCCTTCGACGACGACTTCGCGGTGCTGGACCCGCGGTGGATCGCCCTGGGCGACCACCCGTCGGCGTTCACGTCGGTGGGCGACGGTCTGACGCTGGCTCCGGGGGAGGGTTTCCTGGGCGTCCGCGCGGCCGACCCGTGGTGGCAGGCCTCCGCCTCGGTGACGTCCCCGGCCGCCCGCCTCGCGCTGCGCCTGGACGCCCGGCACCACGTGAGCGTGGCACTGTCGGACGGGACGCTGACCGCGTCGGCGACGGTCGGCCAGCTGACCCAGACCCTCGCGGCGGCCCCGGCACCTTCGCCGGTGACCCTGGCCATCCGCACGGTCCCGCCCCCGGACGGCCTCGGCCCCCTCGCGCCCCCGGACCTGATCGAGCTGGGCCACGTCGGCGCCGACGGCTTCGTGGCATTGGCGTCGTTCGACGGCCGCTACCTGTCCACGGAGGTGGCCGGCGGCTTCACCGGCCGCGTGATCGGCTTCGACCGCCTGCCGGTGCCGACGACGGTCCGCCGCTTCACCTACGGCGCGCACTGACCGCGCGGTCCGCTACCTGCAGCTGCTCATCGACGGACTCCGGCCGTCACCGGCCGCCGGCGACCTCGGCCGGCCGCTCACCCCGGACGACGTCGACGCCCTGGCCCAGCACTGGCTGCCCAGCGTCCAGCCGCGTCGCTGAAGGCCCCGAAGCCCGCCCGCCGCCTCTGCTCGGCTGCGGGTGGGCCGGTGAGTGCTACACCGCTGCTCGTGGGGTGGCGGGGCCGCCGCACCACTCCCCAGCGCGGCGGCCCCTGGACCCGCGGTCGCCACCCGCGGCTCCCGTCGGTCGAAAGGGCGGCAAGCCTCGGCGCCGCGTTACCGGGACGGAGATGGCCGGGCGGGGCGGGGTGCCCGTGCCGGCGCCGATGAAGTTGGGCTGGGTCCTTCCTGGCGTGGGTTCCGCCCTCGTGGGTGGCGCCTGCAGTACACCGATGAAAGAACGTCTCAGGCCGGCCGGACCAGCGGCAGGAAGATCTGGTCGACGATCTCCTCGATCGCCTCGTCCGGCAGCGGCCGGAACGTCATGAGCAGGTGGTGCCGGAACAGGTCGAACGGCAGGCTCGCGATCCGCGGTATGAGCCTCGCCGGGTCGGCCTCCCCGCGCTCGACCGCCCGGCGCAGGATCACCTCGACCGCCGTGCCCGGGCCGATGAACGCGTCGCGCAGGTCGGCGAGGGTCGTGCCGGTCTCCTGGTAGTAGCCGGCGAGGTGCACGCTGGCGACCGCGGCGAACCTGACCCGGTGCTCGTTGGCGTACCGCAGCAGCGCGACCAGGTCGCCGCGCAGGCTGCCGGTGTCGGGCACCGCGGGCCGGTCGCGCAGCAGCGCCCGGCCGATCGCGGCGCGGACGAGCTCCTGGCGGGTGGGCCAGCGGCGGTACACCACCGGCCGGCTCGTCCCGGCCCGCGCGGCGACCCCGTCGATCGTGAAGCCGGCGTAGCCGTGCTCGTTGAGCTCGTCCCACGCGGCGTCGAGCAGCGCGTCCTCCAGCTCCTGCCCGCGCCGCCGCCGGCCCGGCTCCTTAAGACTCACTTGCGTATCTTATCCGGCGCGGCTACGGTGGCCAAATAAGATACGTGACTGCATCTTAAGGATCGGCCATGAAACTCGACCCCGTCGTGACCCGCACGGCGACCGCTGTCGTCGCCGGTGCGCTCGCCGTCGTCTTCGACACGACGATCGTCGGCGTGGCGCTGGAGGACCTCGCCGTCGACCTGCACGCCTCCGTGCCCACCATCCAGTGGGTGAGCACGGCCTACCTGCTGGCGATGTTCGTCACCATCCCGATCGCCGGCTGGGCCCAGCGGGTCGTCGGCGGCAAGCGGCTCTGGCTGGGCGCGCTCGGCCTGTTCCTGACCGGCTCGGTGCTGTGCAGCCTGGCCTGGAGCGCCCCGAGCCTCATCGCGTTCCGCGCGGTGCAGGGCGTCGCCGGCGGGATCATGCTGCCGCTCATGACGACCCTCGTGATGCAGGCGGCCCGCGGCCAGGCCCTCGGCCGGCTGATGGGGGTGATCGGCCTGCCGGCCGTCGCCGGCCCCATCCTCGGCCCGGTCCTCGGCGGCCTCATCCTGGACCGGCTCGACTGGCCCTGGCTGTTCTGGGTCAACGTCCCGTTCTGCGTGGTCGGCGCGGTGCTCGCGGTGTGGCTGCTGCCGCGCGACGAGCCGGCCGCCCGCCCCGGCCCGCTCGACGGCCTCGGCCTGGCCCTCGTCGGCCCGGGCGTCGTCGCGATCCTCTACGGCCTGTCGAACGCCGGTGACCACGGCGGCTTCGGCCGGGCCGACGTGCTCGCGCCGGTGCTCGCGGGCGCCGCGCTGCTGGCCGGGTTCGTGGTGCGGGCCCTGCGCCGCGGCGAGCGGGCCCTGGTGGACGTCCGGCTGCTGCGGCACGGCCCGCTCGCCGCGTCCTCGGCGCTGCTGTTCCTGTCCGGTGCCGCGCTCTACGGCGCGATGCTGCTGCTCCCGTTGTACTGGCAGCAGGCCCGCGGCGCCGACGCGCTCGAGGCCGGCCTGATGCTGGTGCCGCAGGGCGTCGGCATCCTGCTGAGCCGCTCGCTCGCCGGCCGCCTCACCGACCGCCTCGGCCCGCGCTGGGTCTGCGTCGCCGGCTTCGCGGTGGTCGGCCTGTCCACGGTGCCCTTCGCGTACGCGACCACGGACACGAGCGCCCGGCCGCTCGCGGCAGCGCTCCTGGTACGCGGCGTGGGCCTCGGCGCGGTCATCATCCCCCTCATGAGCGCCGCGTTCGTCGGCCTCGGCCGCGACGAGGTGCCCCACGCCAGCATCATCACGCGGATCGCGCAGCAACTCGGCGGCTCGTTCGGCGTGGCCCTGCTGGCGGTCGTGCTCCACGGCACCTCGTTCGGCACCGCGTTCTGGTGGGCGGTCACGTTCACGGCCGTCGCGATGGTGCTGTCGGTACTGCTGCCCGCCCGCCAGGCGCAACCGCTCGCCCCGGCCGGCAGGGAGCTCAGTCCGGCGGGCGGCCGTTGAGCCAGGCCAGGACGGCGAGGACGCGGCGGTGGCCGGCGCCGGGCTCGGTCAGGCCCAGCTTGGCGAAGATGTTCCCGACGTGCTTGTGCACCGCGTTGTCGGTGACGAACAGCCGGGCCGCGATCGCGGCGTTGTCGGCGCCCTCGGCCATGAGCGCGAGCACCTCCCGCTCCCGCGCGGTCAGCACCGAGACGGTGTCGCGGGCCATCAGCCGGGCCACGACCTCCGGGTCCAGCGCGGTCCCGCCGGCGGCGACCCGGGTGAGCGCGTCGACGAACCCGTCGATGCGGCTCACCCGGTCCTTGAGCAGGTACCCGATCCCGCCCCGGGCACCGTCGAGCAGCTCGGCGGCGTAGGCCGGCTCGACGTACTGCGACAGCACCAGCACCGGCAGCCCAGGATGCCGCCGCCGGGCCTCCAGCGCCGCCCGGATCCCCTCGTCGCGGAACCCGGGCGGCAGGCGGACGTCCACGATGGACACATCGGGCCGGTACTCCTCGACGGCGCCCAGGAACGCCGCCCCGTCGGCCACCACCGCAGCGACGTCGACCCCCCGGGTTTGCAGCAGCAGTTCGAGCCCGCCGGACAACAGCACGTTGTCCTCGGCGATCACCACGCGCACGGCACCTCCACCAGCACTCGCGTCGGCCCACCCGCCGGGCTGGTGACGGCGAGCGTCCCGTCGAGGGCGGCGACCCGCCGGAGGACCCCCGCCAGCCCGGTCCCACCCCCGCCCGGGCCCGCGCCGGCGGTCACCTCGGCGCCGCCGCGGCCGTTGTCCGCGATCTCCACCGACAGCAGGACGCCCTCCCGGCGGAGGCGGACCGTGGCGTGGGTGGCGTGGCTGTGCTTCGCCACGTTGGTGAGGGCCTCGGTGACGGCGAAGTACGCGACCGCCTCCACCGCCGCCGGCACCCGCCCGAGCTCGCCGATGTCGAGCGTCACCGGTACCCCGGCCCGGTCGGCCACGGTCGCCAGGGCGCCGGGGAGGCCGCGGTCGGCGAGGATCGGCGGGTACGTCGTGCGGATCACCGCCCGCAGCTCCGCCATCGCCTCCTCCGTCCCCTCGTGCGCCTCCCGCAGCAGCCGCTCGACCGCCGCGGTGTCGCGCGGCAGGACGTCCCTCGCGACCGCCAGCCGCATCGCGATCGCGACCAGCCGGGCCTGCGTGCCGTCGTGCAGGTCCCGCTCGATGCGGCGCAGCTCGGCCGCGTGGGCGTCGAGCACCTCGGCCCGGGTGCGGGTGAGCTCCTCGATCCGCTCGGCGGAGGACGGCGCGAGCAGGGCCAGGGTGAGCCGGGCGTGGCCAGCCGCCAGGGGTGGGAAGCCCCATCGGACCACGGCGGCGAGCAGCGCGACCTGCAGCAGCCCGAGCCCGGCCGCCGTGCCCCAGCCGGTCACCGGCACCTCGGCGAACAGCCGCGGCGGCTCCGCGAACGCCCACCACGCCACCGCGACCACGGCCCCGAACACCACGTTGCCGAGGCACAGCACGACCGCCGCGGCCGTCACCGCCCCGGCGACCGCGGCGACCGGCAGCCACCGCAGGCACACCCAGCCGGACACCGACGCGACCGCGGACCGACCGGCCGCCAAAGAGGCCGCAGACCGACCAGCCGCCGATCGGCCGGCCACCGGAGCGGCCGCGGGCCGGCCGGACAGCAGCGCGGCGGCGCGGCGGCGGTGGCCGGCCGCCCACGGAACGCCCAGCGGCGGCAGGAGCAGCAGCGGCAGCGCCACCAGCGTCACCACACCGGCCGCGCCGGCGACCAGGAGGTACCACAGCGTTCTCATCGGGTCCATCTCTACCCCAGCGGCCCGGCCGGAGCACTACAGCCAGCTGTATGGGCCGCGCCCCGCCCGCCGTCCTACGGTCGTCGCCATGACGAACCCATTCATCCACCTCGTGCTGGTGCTGGCGGCCGTCGCGGGACCCGCGCCGGCGCACCAGCTGCAGCGGGACGCCGACGCCATGCAGCGGCTCGGGATCACCGGTGTGCAGGCCCGGGCGGTCACGCCCGGCGGCGAGCGGGTCGCGACCAGCGGGGTCGCCGACCTGACCAGCGGCCGCCCGGTACCCGCTGACGGCCGTTTCCGCATCGCCAGTACCGCCAAAACCCTCGTCGCCACGGTCACCCTGCAGCTGGTGGGGGAGGGGCGGCTGTCCCTCGACGACACCGTGGAGCGCTGGCTGCCGGGAGTTGTGCAGGGCAACGGCAACGACGGGTCGCGGATCACCGTCCGGCAGCTGCTCCAGCACACCGGCGGCCTGCACGACGACTTCCCCGACTTCGTCTCGGCGGCGGACTACTACGCCCACCGCTACGACGTGTATTCGCCGGCGGACCTCGTCGCCCGGTCGATGCGGCACGCGCCGGACTTCGCGCCGGGGGCGGCCTGGCAGTACAGCAGCATCGGGTATGTCCTCGTCGACCTCATCATCGAGCGGGTCACCGGTCGCCCGTGGTACGACGAGGTCCGCGACCGCATCGTCCGGCCGCTCGGGATGACCGCGACGAGCTGGCCGGGCAGCGACCCGTCCGTGCCGGGCCCGCACGCCCGCGGCTACCAGCCCTACGACGGCGTGCTCGTCGACGTCACCGAGCAGGTGGTCGCCGACCCGGAGGCGGCGATCGTGTCGACCACGGCCGACCTGAACCGGTTCTTCCGCGCGCTGCTCGGCGGGCGGCTGCTGCGCCCGGCGCAGCTCGCCGAGATGACCCGCACGGTGCCGGTCGAGGGCGGGCTGGAGGAGATCATGCCGGGCGCCCGGTACGGGCTGGGCCTGTTCGTGCGGCCGCTGCCGTGCGGCGGCGTGTACTACGGTCACCCGGGCGGCGGGTCCGGCTACGTGACCGACACGGGTGTGACCCCCGGCGGGCGGCGCTCGGTCGTCGTGTCGGCGAGCAGCGTGCTCGGCGGCAGCGCAGCGGACTTCATCCGGCAGCAGCACGCGGCCGACCGGCTGGTCGAGCACGCACTGTGTGACCGCTGATCGGTCCACCGACCCGGTCGAACCACGCGCCGAAGACCGGGATGTCCCACGCCTCGACGAGGGCGGCGGCGTCGGCGGCGTGCCGGCGGGCCAGTTCCGGCTCGCCGGCGGCCGACGCCGCCAGCGCCAGGTAGGCGTCCACCGGGCCGATCGGCGCGCCGGAGCCCGCCGAGGCGGTCCGGCCGGCCAGCGGGGCGAGCCGGCGGTACACCTCGGCACCCTGGTCGGGGCGGGACAGCGCGAACGCCGCGTAGGCCGCCACCGAGAGGTCGAACGGCAGCGCCCACGACGCCGGGTGCTCCGGGCGGCGCTCGTTGACCTCGGCGGCCTCGTCCAGGTGGCCGGCGTGCAGCAGCACCAGCAGGTACATCGCCGCCGAGACGGTCGGCTGGGCCTCGTACACCGGCCGGATCACCGGCAGCAGCTCGGCGGCCCGGCCCTGCCAGATGCGCATGAACGCGGTGGCGCTCTCGAAGAAGCCCCGGGTCGGCAGCAGGGTCGTCGCCGCGGTGGTGAGCAGCTCGGCGACCCGGGTCTCGGCCTCGGCGAACCGGCCGCGCATGGCCAGCCACGGCCCGTCCATGGTGCCGACGACGAGCAGCGGGAACGCCAGCCGCAGCCGCTCGGCCTCGGCGCGGGCCACCGCCAGGTCGGCCCACATCCGCTCGATGCGGCCGGTCTCCTGCGCGGCGATGGCGCGGTACGTGAGCAGGCGGGTGCGGTCGGCCTGGCGGGCCGGCGGCTCGCCCGGCACCGGCTCGTCGAGGCGCGCGAGCCGGATCGCCTCCTCGATGTGGTGCCAGCGCCGCTCCGCGTTGTCGGCCAGCCACACGGCGGTGAACGCGGTCCCGGCGGCCCACACGAGCAGGTCGGGGTCGCCGAGCCGGCGGGCCATCGCCAGGCCCTCGTCGGCGAGCGCGTCGCGTTCGAGGGGCGCGTCGGCGTAGTGCAGCTCGCCGGCGAGGGTCAGCAGGGCCCGGCAGCGCAGCTCGCCGTCGGCCGCGGGCAGCTCGCGCAGGGCCCGGCGCAGCGCCGCGACGGCCGGCGCGTGCACGATGTCGAGGTCGCGCACCGGCCACATCGAGCCGTCCGGGGTGCGGACCGCGGCGCGGGCCAGCCGCTCGACGTCGTCGAGCTCGGTCGCGGCCGCGCAGGCCAGGTCGATCGCCTCCAGCTGGCCCTCGCGGTCGCCGACCCACTCGCAGGCGTCGGCGTGGGTCATGAGCAGGTCGTAGCGGTCGCTCGCGGTGCACGCGCCGTCCTGGGCCTGGGCGACCCGGGCGGCGGCGAGCAGCCGGACCGCCTCCTCGTGGCCGTGCAGCGCCCGCGCCTGCCCGGCGGCCCGGGCGGTGGCC